>WQXF01000062.1 GCA_009784985.1 Clostridia bacterium
ACTCTAGCCCTTAACGGCGTTGCGAACCGTGAGGTAGCCGCCGTTCGGGCCGGGCACCGCGCCCCTCACCAGGAGCAGGTTGCGCTCAGCGTCCACGCGGACCACGGTAAGATTCTGTATCGTGACTTTTTCCACGCCATAATGGCCGGGCATGTGCATATTCTTAAACACCCGGGACGGTGTGGAGTTGGCGCCCATGGAGCCCAGGCCACGGTGGTACTTGGAGCCGTGGGATTTGGGCCCGGTGCCCTGATTCCAGCGGTAGATGGCGCCGGTAAAGCCGTGCCCCTTGCTGATGCCCGAGATGTCTACCTTCTCGCCCTCGGCAAACACGTCGGCCTTGATCACCGTACCCACTTCGAATGGGGCGCAATCGGCCAGGCGGAACTCGCGCAGGCGGCGGGTGGGGGCCACGCCGGCCTTTTTGAAATGACCCTTGAGGGGTTTGTTCACCAGCTTTTGCACCCGGTATTCGGGATAGGCGTCAAAGCCCACTTGAATGGCCTCGTATCCGTCTTTTTCCATGGTTTTTCTTTGCACCACCGTATTGGGGCCCGCCTCGATCACCGTGACCGGAAGCAAGCGCCCATCGGGCGTAAAGACCTGCGTCATGCCGATCTTTTTGCCGAAAATGGCTTTTTCGATAGGTTTTTTCATATCGAATACCTCCGTTACAGTTTGATCTCGATCTCGACACCTGCCGGCAGATCCAGCTTCATCATGGCGTCCACGGTGCGGGGCGTGGGGTTGTGGATATCGATAAGGCGCTTGTGGGTGCGCTGCTCAAATTGCTCGCGGGAATCCTTGTACTTGTGCGGCGCGCGCAGCACGGTGATGATCTCTTTTTGGGTGGGCAGCGGGATGGGGCCGGATACCTTGGCGCCGGTGCGCTTGGCCGTCTCCACGATGCGCTCGGCCGACTGGTCGATCAGGTTGTGCTCGTAGGCCTTGAGCTTGATCCGGATTTTTTGTTCTGCCATGATGTTTCCTCCTTGTGGTGCGTTGCACACCGTGCCGTGTGTGTCCCTGAGAAAATGTACACGGCGGGCTTACGCCCGTCGCCCGATTTCCGGGCTGGTCCGCCTCAGTTCCCCACCTTTGCTTGAAGGTTAGCGGTGGCAATCTGCGGCTTCCTCCCTGTACCGCACGCATATAGGGCTAACCCTATAAAGCAGCAGCTTTGCTATTGTACTACAAGTCCGCAAATGATGCAAGCACTTTTTTCAGATTTTTTTCGAAAAAAAGCGAGGGCGTAGATGGCTTTGCGCCGACCTACTATATACCATGTGCCGGGTGTGTCGTGACCACAAGATAGAGAAGCGGAAGGGGATAAAAAATCCTTCCGCATGGCATGTTACGCAGGCAATATGCCCGCATGTCTTATTTTGCAAAAATCGGCGTTATCCCAAATTCCTCATGGATTGGCGCGACCAACTGCCGCAGATAGGCTATTTCCTCATCTAGTGACATGTGTTTTGTTTGCTCGTACAACTCAATGCGAATTGCGTCAAGCTCATCCTCAAGCGTATTATTCATCATCGCTTTGCTCATCGTCAAGAACCTCCTTTGCTGTGCAGATGACAACCGTTTCGAATCCTTCTTCGCTATTAACCCGCCCTGTTAGCAGTTTGGTTTTTGCACGGTTTATATGCCTAAAATTGTATGACAACACATAATCCAGTCCGTGAACCGACGCAACGGCAATATGCGCACTATCAAAACGGAAGCGTTCAGGGATTGCTTTTCGCGCGACATACAAACGCGCCAAACGACGTGATTCACCATCAATGGGAAAGACTTTAATGCCATATTCGTTTATCAGAGCAAGCATGGCACTTCGTTTTGGTTCCGACGCTTTTCTCAATTCGATTTCAACATACTCGGATGTATACGCATCATATTTTCCCGCACGAATAGCCTTAAATAGCCGAACGGTGTCTTCGTGTCCGTCGCGTTCCGCATCGAAATAGTAGTTGAACATCGTTGTCTCCAAATAAAGCTTCACGGCACCCACTCTCCCCAGAATTAGTATACGCCGCTTCTTGCAAAAAATCAATCCACATAATACCCCAAATGGAAAGTAGAAGGACGCAAGAATCCTTCCATAAAACATACCTCATCATGGAACCAAACCCCCAAACCGCTCCTTCACCTAATTGACGAACAGATCAAACGGATACATTCCCTGCTCCTGCTCCCACAGTAAGATACGATCCTCCGGCGTGCCATAATACACATGCGTTACGTCGGGTTGAATCCCCCAACCGACACCGCCGGTGAACGCATGTACTTTGGTCCCTAACACAATCCGTGGCCGAAGCGCCACGATATATTCTGTATACCCACCCTCCTCGTTGGGGATCCGTCTGCTGTGCCAACTGCTTGCGTTGGGCTCCTTGCCATCCTTGATGCGCAGGCGAAACTGAAAATTACCCTCCAGATCGAGATGAGTGTATCCCACCGCCACCTGCGACGCCGGAATGGGCACCGTATCCCGCACAAACAGCACGTTGTGTATGATAAAACCGATCACCATCACCGCAGCGGCTACAGCAGCCCAGGCAATACCCATCAGTATCTTGGAACGCCGCCAGCGCCTGGCCAGCGTACGCATCGCATCTCCCGCGCTGATATCCTCGGGTGTGTCAGGCTTTTTCACTTGCACCTCGGCCCGGATGGCTTCCAGCGCTTCGGCACAAGATGGGCATTCAAGCAGATGCTCTTCCACCGCTTGCACGCTCTGGGCGCTGCACACGCCATCGTGATACAGCGGCAGCAGGTCTCTAATCGTTTCGCAAGGCAGCTTCATTCTACATCCTCCTTTATCAACTCTTGGATTTTGAGCTTGGCACGGTAATAGGTGACCCGCGCCCAGCTTTCGGTTTTTTCAAACAATTGCGCGATCTCTAAAAAGGGCAACTCGCCAAATACGCGCAGGGAGAACACTTCTTTATATGGCTCGCCCAGCAGGTGCAACGCGCGGTGGACACTGCGCGCTTCCTCCCGTTGTACCAGGGCCAGCACGGGTTCGTGTCCGGTCGGATCGGGTAGAACAAAGGGCGGATCGGCATCGCGGCGTTGCCTGCGGGTATGGGCGTAGTATTCATGCTTGGCGATCTGGCACAGCCACACGTCCAGGCGGCACTCGCCCCGGAATGTGCCAATACTTTGCAGCGCCTTAAAAAACGTCTGCTGGGTGAGCTCCTCGGCCAGCGGGTTATCCCGGCAAAGCGCCAGCACAAAACGATACACCCGCGGGTAGTACCGTTCGAAAACCTGCTCAAAACCCCGCACCATCCTCCCTCCTTCCATATATTAAGAGTGTCAAGAGCACGATTCGTTACAAGAAAAAGTGAAAACGCCCCATACTATCGCAAAAGGAGTGATCCCATGCCCAATTCACTGCAAGATCTGTTTAGCAAAGACCAAGATGCCTACGCCTTCTTTCAATCCCTGCCCATGTTTGTGCAGGACCACATCAAACGCCAGGCCCACCGCATCCAAACCAAGGAGGAGCTCAGCGGCATGGCCCACAACGCGGCCCGCGAGGGATTGCAATTGGAGCAATATGCACCTATGTTTGAAGACGAGACCGACAGCGATATCGATCTGCAATAAAACAATAGATGTAGGGCGCGACGCCCTCGGCGCGCCGTGAACCGCAAAAAACAATGCATCTTTCACCCGATATAACGGCGCGCCGGGGCGTCGCGCCCTACTTGTGATACGTGTGGATCAACAAAAAACACCTACCGTGCAAAAAACGGAAGGTGTTTTACGCGCTGTGTTTGTGTACTAGCCAATGAACGCCTTGATCGCAATCTTCAGCCGGGCGTTCTCCTGTCGAAGCTTTGCGTTTTCGTCCCGCAGCCTTTCGGCGTCGCCCTCCAGCCGCTTAATGGCTGCAGCCTGCATCTCCTCGTTTTCGATGAGCTGACGCAGCGCCTCCGAGTCCACATTGGGCAGGCCAACACTGGAGGCGTCCTTGGCTTCGTTGCGCCACTTGTACAGCGTTTGCACGGAAATGTTCATTTCCTCGCTGGTCTTTTGCACGCCGATGGCCGCCATACGCGCCATCGCTTCGGCTTTTTTGTCCATGGTGTATTTCATAATCTTTCATGCTCCCTTCGACTATCTGATTATTTTATGCCCGACCGCAACTTTTCCACTGGATTATAGCACATTGTCTTGCATTTGTGAATCACAAATATACCCCAAATCGCAATTTGTGTTATACTAAACTGCAAATAGATATAAAGAGGCGAGACCATGCTGGAAATCTGTTTTTTGGGAACGGGCGCCATGATGCCGCTGCCGGACCGTAAGCTGGCGGCGTTGCTTTTGCGCAGAGGCGGCAGGCTGCTGCTCATGGATTGCGGCGAGGGCACCCAGGTGGCCATACGCCAGTGCGGGTGGAGCCTGGCGCGCATTGATACGATCTGCTTTACCCACTTTCATGCCGATCACATTGCCGGGTTGCCCGGCCTGCTGCTCACCATGGGCGCTTGCGACCGCACCGAGCCGGTTACGCTGGTTGGCCCTGCGGGTTTAAAATCGGTGGTGCGCGGGCTGCGGGTGATCGCGCCGGAGCTGCCCTACGAGCTGCGTTTCAAAGAGCTAACCCGGCGGGAGCAAACCTTTCCCTTCCATGATATACAGGTCACCGCCTTTCCCTTGGATCACCTGATGCCCTGTTACGGTTTTTCCTTGTCGCTGGCAAGGCCGGGCCGGTTTGATCCCAACCGCGCAAAGGCCCTGGGCCTCCCCGTAATCCATTGGCGCGAGTTGCAGAACGGAAAGGCCGTAACCCTAGATGGCAACACCTATACGCCGGATCAGGTACTGGGCCCGCCGCGCAAGGGCATCAAGCTGGCCTATTGTACCGATACCCGGGCCACGGGCGTTATTGCCATCCATGGCCGCGAGGCCGATCTATTGATCTGCGAGGGCACCTACGGCGAGGATGAAAAGGCGGACAAGGCGGCGGAATACGGGCACATGACCTTCTCCCAGGCTGCCAACCTAGCGAAACGGGCGGACGCGCGGGAGTTGCTGCTCACGCATTTTAGCCCGTCCATGCGCGACCCGCAGGAGCATATCGAAATGGCGCAGGCAATCTTTCCTAATACAAACACAGCGCACGACTTGCTTTGCCGTACGCTGCTGTTTGAAGAAGACTAATTTTTCTCGCGATAGTCTCGCTTAAGATGATGATAGAACCCAGCCTGCGCGACAGCCATGTAAGGCCACAGGTAAAATCCGGCGACTGTGTTCATAATATAAGACCCTACGGACAATCCGGTGCGTGCGGTAGCTTCTTCGGATCCCATGAAAAAGATTTCCACCACACCGATGGCGACCGCCATGGACACCAGAAACCATCCAAAAAAGCTGAGGAGCAGCACAAACAGCTTGCCCTTGCGCCCCTTCATAAGGGTGATGGACAAACGCAGGGCTTTTCGCACCGACACCTGGGGGCAATCGCGGAGGATGTAGGGCATTGCACTATAGGAAAGCGCTTTCACAGCAAGGGGCACAAAGGGCACGCATAGAACGAGCATGGCCACCAAAGCAGAGCCCGTTATAGCATTGAGATTCAAACCCGCAACATAGAACAACAAGTAAAGCACAACCACGCCTATCATACCCCAGGGAATAAAGAACAGCAGCCTCCACACATGAGCGGCAGCCTTTCTGCCCACATCGGTGAACAAACTGGCAAAAAAGCTTCGCAAGCTCACCTTCTCGTCACGAAATACGCATAGATGGAAATATGACATTTCTATCGCAATCACGCCGATAAGCACGGACATCAGCGCTGTCAGCAGTAAATATCCCAGGAGCGCACCGATATTGCCCCAAAAATCCGTATACACACCCGCCGGAAAAGTTCCATAGCCCAGCAGCCCAAGGATTGGGGTTTGGGCAAAGGCAATCAGCAAATAAATGAACTGCACCACAACACAAAGCCCGTACCGGGCTATGAATTGCAAATTGGCCTCTCTTTTTAGGGTCTTTCTTTTTTTCACGCCCCTTCCAGCTCTCTTTCGCGGATCACACGTTTTTTAAGGCCCTCTTTTTTTAGGTTGTGATAAAACCCGGCCATCGTAATGGCTAAGTATGGCCCCACATACAATGCGTTGACCGCACCATAAACAACCGTTGAGGGCAGCGACCACCCCTGCCCAAAAATATTCGGCAGGAAGAGGAGTACCGTCGTAAGCAGCATCCACCCCGAAAGGCTGAGCCCCAGTACAAACAGCTTGCCTCTGTTTTCTTTCATCAGGGTGATGGACAGCCGCATGGCCTTGCGCACCGAAACATCGGGGCAATCACGGATGAAATAATCCATCATGCTGTAGGAAAGGTACTTCACGAGCATCATCACGCCCATTCCGCCTATTAGCACGTAAAACATGGCCGTTAAGGCGCCATGGTTTAGGCCGTGCTCCATATTCATAGCAGCAATCAAACCCATCACAAGAAGGCCCGGTATCATCACCACCATGCCCCATAAAAAGAAAAACAAAGCTTGCCACAGGTAAGCGCCGATCTTCCTGCCCACGCTTGTAATCAAACCTTCAAAAAAGTCGCGCATGGTCATCTTTTCGCCACGAAATACACGCAGATAGAAAAATGCGGTTTCTAGCGAAAGCGCACCTACAAACATAGCGGTCAGCAGGAAGATGACCAGGGAATAGAAGGCGTTGGCCACAGAGACCGGCATAAAAACCTGGGCATTTGTGATTTGCTCCGTTAACCCAAACAGGACTCTCATAAGCAAAAACATCACAACTTGCACCAAAACGCAAGGCCAATACAGCCCCTTAAACCGCTCCTTTGCTTCCCGCTTGAGCAATTGCCTTGATTCTTTCATTCCATCGTCCTCCATGCGGAATCGTTGGCCGCGCTGTCCATCACCGCGTGCAAAAAGCGCACGCCGTTTACACCGTCTTCCACCGTGGGGAAGTCCAAGTCGGCGGCGGCCAGGGGGGTCCCGTCGCGCTTTTTGATCACCGCCCCAATAAAATTGCGGTACACATTGGCAAAACCCACGTACAGCCCCTCCGGGTGCCCGGAGGGCAAGCGGTTGCCCCCCGCCGCCGCCCCGCCAATATAGCCGGTACCGCGGCTCATCACCTGGGGCGCGCGGCCCTTGGGGGTGTAGCGCACGTAGTCGGGATAGTGCTGCTGCCACTCCAGCGAACCCTGGTTGCCATAAATGCGCACTGCCAGCCCGTTCAGGTTGCCGAAGGCCACCTGGGAGCACCAATACGCGCCCTTGGCGCCGTTTTCATATTCCAGAATCATGTTGGCGTTCATGTCCAGGGCTTTGCCAAAGGTGTCGGCGGTGGCCAGCAGGCGCTTGATGCGTAGGCCGGTAAGGTAGTGTACCGTGTGCTCGATATGGGTGCCGATATCGCCCACGCAGTTGGAGATACCCGCCACCTTTGGATCACTGCGCCAGCCGGAGAGTTTGGCCGTGCCCGGGTCGCTCTCCCCCAGCTCGTCGATGAGCCATTCCTGGGCGTATTCGGCGTTCACCGCTATCACCTGGCCAATTTTGCCCGCGGCGATCATCTCCCGCATCACCTTCACCATCGTATACCCCGAGTAGCTGTACATCACGGCAAACAGCAGGGCTTTCTGCTTAGCCAGGGCCGCCAGCTCCTGGGCCTCCTGCACGGTAAAGCACAGGGGCTTTTCGCACACCACGTGGATGCCGTGTTGCAAAAAACACTTGGCGATTTGGTAATGGGTATTGTTTTGGGTGGTGATGCTCACAAAGTGGATACCGTCGGGCCTGGCGCTTTCTTTTTGAGCCATCTCCTGATAGTTGGCATACACCCGCGCGGGATCCAGGGCGTAGGCCTGGCCGGTGGCCCCGTTCCTTTGCGGATCGGTGCTAAAACAACCGGCCGCCAGGGCCGCGCGGGGATCAAAGGCAATGGCCTTGCGGTGCACGTCGCCTATAAACGCGCCCAGGGCGCCGCCCACCATGCCGTAGGAAATGTTTTTGGTCATGCTTTCCAAACTCCTTTCGTTTAGTGAACAGTGAACAAGGAACAGTGAACAATAGGCGGGCGGCGTTGCTTAACCGTATTCCTATTGTTCACTGTTCACTGTTCCTTGTTAATTGTTCGCTATCGCGTCATCAAAACTGAAATCAGAAGGCTTAAAGTCCACCCGCTTCACAAAAGCGCAGGCCTCGGTGGCCCCGTCGATGCGGTCCATGCCGCTGTCTTCCCATTCCACAGAAAGGGGGCCCTGGTAATTGCCCGCGTTGAGCACGCGGATGATCTCTTCAAAGTTTACATCGCCATGGCCCAAGGAACGGAAATTCCAGCCCCGGCGCAGGTCGCCAAAGTCGATATGGGAGCCCAGCAGGCCGCTGCGCCCGTCCAGGGTCACGGCGGCATCCTTCATGTGCACATGATGGACCCGATCGATAAAATCGGCCAAAAACAGATGGGGTTTGATGCCCTGCCATTGCAGGTGGCTGGGGTCAAAATTCAGGCCAAACTCGGGCCGGTCTTTAAACTTTTGCAGCAGCTTTTGGGTGGAGTAGTAGTCAAAGGCGATCTCGCCGGGATGGACCTCCAGCGCATATTTGATGCCGTGCTTTTTGAATTCGTCTAATATGGGCGACCACAGGCGTACGATCTCGTCAAAGCCGTCTTCCACCATCTGGGCGGTGGTTTGGGGGAAGGAATACACCCACTTCCAAATCGGCGAGCCGGTAAAGCAGGTCACCACCTCGGCTCCCAGCTTTTTGGCCACGACGGGCGCCTTTTTCATGGTATCGATGGCCCATTTTCGGATGCCTTCCGGATTGTTGGCCAGGGCCGCCGGGGCAAAGTTGTTGAGCCGCACATCGGGGGCGTCCCCCACGCACTGGCCGATGATGTGGGCGGCAATGGCCTTGCACACCAGGTTGTGCTTTTTGAGGGTATCCAGCAAAAACTGTACGTAGCTGGCGTCCGTGTAGGCTTTGTCGATGTCTACGCCATTGCCCCAGCAGGCGATTTCCAGGCCGTCGTATCCCATTTTTGCGGCCAGGGCGCACAGCTCCTCAAAGGGCATATCCGCCCATTGGCAGGTGCACAGGGTCACAAGTCGTTTTCCCATGGTGATTCCTCCTCTTTACAATGCATCACAATTGTCAATGGGGCGGCTTCATTTAGAAACCGCCCCTGTAGAAACCGCCCCTAATCAAATCCGCCCCTGTACGCACAGCGTAACGTTTTAGAACGCTCCGCCTTCCATCAGCATCTGGATCACTGCCGGGGGTAAGCTGCCCATAGCAGTGAACATGGCCTGCATCAAGTAGCCGCTCATCTCTTCGCCCAGGGCTTCGCCTTCTTCTTCGGTCATGGTAAAGGGATCAATCACGGTTTTGCCCTCCATGGTGGTGGGCACAAACTCCGAGGAAGCCAGCGTCCAACCCATGGTCATCACCATAATGCCCATATCTGTGCGCATATGGGTCACGGTGCGGAAGTCATCGCCCGCCAGCGCTTCGGTAACGGTTTCGCCGGTAACGCGCATGGGGGCTCCAAACATGGCGGCCGTGGCGGGATCGGTGGGGCCACCGCCTTCTTCCTTCATTACATACACAATTTCTTGTTTGATGGTTTCCACATTACCGTTGATTTCGGTATGAACGCGCCCTTCAGCATCCATCACAACCACTCTGGGACTAAAGTAGGGTGTGGTGTTTTCGGCGCGCACATGCATCGTATAGTCCTGGGTGAGGGCATTTTGTACCGACTCATCGGTGTTGATTTGCATATCCACGGTGTAGCCGAAGCCCGTGCGGGTCCCGATATCGACACGCACCGTATCGGTGGCCACCACTTCTTGGCTCTTGCGGCCGTAATTCACGGCAATGGCCAGGGCATCGTCGTCCATGGGCACCACCTGCAGGTAATCCACACCCACCAACTCTCCGCTCATGCCGGCCTGTACGTCCACGGTAAGCATGTTTCCTTGCTCGGGCATTTCATCGGCCTGCCGCAAAATCTCGTAGCCAATCCAAGCGATGTCGCGCTCGGATTCGCCGGTTAAGCTGGCAAGGGCCTGCTGTAGGTCCGTATCGGATACAAACTTGGTGGCAAAGGCCACAAGCAGGCGATTGAAGTCGGCATCCCCCGCCCAGGCCTTTACCTGCATGGCGGAAGCATCCCGGGTATCGGTGGCGGGCTGGGGCTGCATGGAGATTTCCATGTTGTTTTCCGTGATTTCCTCGGCCCACGCCATCACGATCTCCCCGTAGGTTTCCAGGGCCTGCAAAAGCACCCCTAGGGCTTCTTCATCGATATCAAAGGAGGCCCCGCTCTCCTCTAGCAACCCCATGATCTTTTCGTAGGAAACCAGCACCACCTTGCCGGGCAGCAGGTTGGTCTCCAGGGCAAAACCTTCTTCCGCAACATAGGCCTTGCCGGCAATCAGCGTTTGGCCGCCCAAAGCAAGGGCCAGGTCGATCTCCACATTGTCGCCCGCAAAACCAAAGCCCATTTGCAGCTCCACAGCCTCCAGCACCTGGCGCACGGCTTCCATTTCCTCGGCGGACACATCCTCCATCTCCACGGACTCCAGCCCATAACGCAGGGTGGCGTCAAATCTGCGCCCGGCGGTCAGCGCCTGCAGCATGCGGGCGTTGAGCATCTCGCCCGGCTTGACGACGGGCTGGGAGGCCTCCACGGCTGCCGACGCCAGGCACGGGGCCAGACACAGGATCAGCGCGCACATCAGCGCCAGCGGTTTTTTCCATCCTCTTTTTGCGATATACATTTCCTTTTACACTCCTTTTTTGTTTTTGTTTGGTATATAGACTCCCGCCAAGCAGACATTGTTCCCTGCTTTAGCAGTTTTTCTATCGATATTGCTATCAGGGCGCGGGGGGAAGGGTGGGCAGCGGTGTGCTCAGGGGGTTGGCAAAACCGAAGTTGGGATCCTCCTCATCTTCAACTTCTTCCAATAGCCTGAGTTCGGGCGTGGGCATGGGGGTGGGTGTGGCCAACAACCGGGCCTCTTCTTCCTCTTGGGCCAGGCGGGCCGCTTCAGCTTCGGCTTCGGCGGCAAGGCGCATTTGCTCGGCCTCGATCAGGGCCGCGGCGGTGACCGGCTCCCGGCCCGAAGGGGTCACCCCCAAGGCATGGGCAAAAAAGTCGTAAGGTAAGTCGCTCTCCAGCCTGGTGTTGCGCAAGGGGTTGGGCGAGGTATGGCGCCCAAAACGAACCTCCACATGGGTGTAGGGCGAGCCGGTGCCACGATTGCCCTCGTGGGCGATCTGTGTGCCGGCTTCTATCCGGTCGCCTGGCGAAACCCGCACGTTCCTGGTGTGCAGGTACAGTACGGTGGCGTTATAGGTTTCGTTGTAAATGGCGATAGTGTTGTCCTTGCCGTAACCGGCGCGCAGCACCTCGCCCCCCAGTATGGCATACACCGGCACGCCCCAGGCGGCAATAAAATCGATGCCCTCATGGATGCCTGAGTAACCCCACTTTTTGCTTCGAGAGCGTATCCTCTCGGCATACTGGCCGTAATACAGGGCCACCTTGCCTACATCCCCGCCGTATAGGGCAATACGCATGGCGTCGGTTACGTCCAGCACGATGGGGGCCAGCGCGTGATTCCCCTGGCCGTCCACCACAAAAAAGCGCTCGGGCACCGCCCCGGAAAAGGGCTGCAGCTGGTATTCGGTGTGATTGTATGCAAATACGTCCGGGTAAAATTCCACCTTGCGTACATACCGTCTCCCTCTGGAAAACACGAAGCTCTGGTAGCTCGTAACCGTTGCCGGTTCAGTGGCGGCAAGAACCACGGCACCCAGCGCCAGCCAACAGCAAAACGATACGAGCGCAACACGAATCCAGGTTTTCATCCTGTCCCCTCCTTTTTATAAGGGCGGTTCCATCAAAGAGAACCATACTTTATCTTGGTACCGAATCGTTGTGTTTCTGTTTTTTTCCACCGGCAAAATCACGGTGAGGGATCCCCTGCCGCTGCCCGGGCCCAAAAAAAGCGTCAAATTCGCGTCGGCCAGCAGGATGGGGCTTTGGATGGCCCGCCCGGTTTCAGAAATCGACTGAAAATCAAAAACTGAAAAAAAGGATTGCTGCTCAATATCTTCGGTTAAAACGATGATTTCGAACTCGCATACCACAAACTCCAGATTGGGGGCAAGCACGTCATCCCTTGCGGTGATTTGCTCCAGCAACGGCCTGGTAATCGCGTCGGCTTGGGCGCCGCGGATGCTATTGGTGAGTGTCATCGTCACCATAAATTCGTTGGAGTGCAGGCCGGAAAAAGTCTGGCGGAAGCGGGCGCTCTGCCCTAAAAAGCAGGGGTTGTGGCGGGTGGTCTCCACCCCGGACACCATTTGATAATGGGCCATAGGGAAGATGAGAATGGAGTTCTGCAGCTGCCGGATGATGCCCGCCCGCTGGTTCAGGGTAAGCCGCTCGGCATCAAAAGACACCGGCCCGGCCTCAATCCAATGAGCGGACATGGAGGCGGCATCCGGGTCAGCCGGTGGCTCCATCAAAGAAAACCATGCGTCATTCCGGTACAAAATCGTTGTATTGCTGTCTTTCTGGGCGGGTAAAATCACGGTAAGGGACCCCCTGCCGCTGCCCGGGCCCAAGGCCAGGGATAAATCCGCGTCAGCCAGCAAGATAGGGCTGGGGATGGACCATCCGTTTTCGGAAATCGACTGAAAATCGTATACCGAAAAAAAGGTTTGCTGCTGGGTATCTTGGGTTTCAACGGCGATGTCAAACTCACATACCACAAACTCCATGTTGGGGCCAAGCTCGCCTTCTTTTGTGGTAATCTGCGGCAGCAACGGCTTGGTAATCGCCTCGGCTTCCATGCCGCGGATGATGTTGGTAAGCGTCATCGTTACGATAAATTCATTGGCGTTTACCCCATGAAGGGTTTGGCGGAAGCGAACGCTCTGGCCGATATAGCAGGGACTCTGGCGGGTGGTATCCGGCCCGGACACC
Source organism: Clostridia bacterium (assembly GCA_009784985.1). GTDB lineage: Bacteria > Bacillota > Clostridia > Christensenellales > Aristaeellaceae > WQXF01. Next base: position 13,011 of record WQXF01000062.1, read on the forward strand.
ATTTGATGTTTTGCCATAGAGGCAACCATAATGGAGCACTCCAACTGCCGGATGATATCCGCCCGCTGATCCAGGGTGAGCAGGTCGGCGTCAAAAGACACAGGCCCGGCCTCGGTCCAGTGGCGGGGCATCGGGGTGGTGTCGGGCATCAGCTCGGGGGGGGTGGTGCCCAAATCCGGCGGCGACTCCGAAGGCATCAGGGTAGGAATGGGGGCTATGATCGGCTCACGGGTTGCCCTGGGCCGGGGGGTGGCGTTGGCCATGGCCCCCTGGCACAACAGCAAGTAAACCAAACAGAACAGAGCCACGCATCGCTTTTTCAGGGGGGTCACCTGCCTCCATACGTACTGCAAACACACGACATTGTTTATATCATTGTACCGTGTTAGGGGCCCAATGTAAAGGGAAAATGTGCAATCTTAAGGGTGTGCGTAATGCGCGGGACACTTGCGGCCAAACCGCCTTCATGGTATACTTTGGCGGGCAACGTATGTAGCATCTACGTGTAGTATTATAGTAAGGAAGTGCGATCCATGATCGTGATCATGAAACACGGCGCAGCTAAACAAGATATCGAGGCGGTGGCCAAAGCGATTATGAGCCAAGGGCTCAAAGCCGATATTTCCTCGGGCGAAGATCACACGGTGATCGGCGCGGTGGGCGACGTGTCCGTGCTGGATATGGACAAACTAAGCATGATGACCGGCGTAGACCGGGTAATGAAAGTATCCGAACCTTTTAAGCGCGCCAACCGCAAGTTCCACCCCCAAGATACGGTAGTCAAAGTGCAGGGGGTGGAGATCGGCGGCAAAAAATTGTGCGTCATGGCCGGACCCTGCTCGGTGGAAAGCGAAGAGCAGCTGTTTGGCATCGCCCGTGCCGTCAAAACTTCGGGAGGGTTGGTACTGAGGGGCGGTGCGTACAAACCCCGCACCTCTCCCTATGCCTTTCAAGGCATGGAAAAAGAAGGCCTCGAATTGTTAGCTCAGGCCCGGCAAGAGACGGGCATGCCCATCGTAACCGAAATCATCGACCCCCGCCACGTAGAGATGTTTGAGATGACGGTGGATATTTTGCAGATCGGCGCCCGCAACATGCAAAACTTTCAGCTCCTAAAAGAGGTGGGCCAAACCCACAAGCCGGTGCTGCTCAAGCGTGGGCTGAGCAATACCATCGAAGAATGGCTGATGAGCGCCGAATATATCTTATCCAGGGGCAACCCCAACGTGATCTTATGCGAACGGGGCATACGCACCGTTGAAACCTACACCCGCAATACCCTGGATCTTTCGGCGGTGGTGGCGGTAAAATCCTTGTGCCACCTGCCGGTGATCGTGGACCCCTCCCACGCCACCGGGCGTAGCTGGATGGTGGAAAAGCTGGCCTGTGCGGCCATTGCCGCCGGAGCCGACGGCCTGATGATCGAGGTGCATAACGACCCGGCCCACGCCCTGTGCGACGGCCCCCAATCCCTTACGCCCCAAGGGTTTGACCAACTGATGCAAAAAGCGCGGGGTTTTGCCGCGCTGATGGACAGAGAGTTATAAAAAATTATAATAATATTTAAGGAGGAACTTATGCCTTCCGAAAAAACCACAAAACGCGCCAGTGGGGATCTGGCCCCCGTAAAGGAAGCTGAGGAGCGCAAAAAGGCGCTAAGCGCCGCCCTGGCCAGCATCGAGAAACAGTTTGGTAAGGGCGCCCTGATGAAGTTGGGCGAAAAGGGAGCGCAAAATGACATTCAGGTAATCCCCACCGGCTGCTTGGATTTGGACATCGCCCTGGGCGTGGGCGGGTTGCCCCGGGGTCGTGTGGTGGAAGTATTCGGGCCGGAGAGCTCGGGCAAAACCACGGTGGCCCTCCATGTGATCGCCGAGGCCCAAAAGATCGGCGGCACCGCGGCCTTTATCGACGCCGAACATGCCCTGGATCCCGCCTACGCGCAAAAGCTGGGCGTCAATATCGACGAACTCTACGTATCCCAGCCCGACACCGGAGAGCAGGCGTTGGAAATCTGCGAGGCCCTGGTACGCTCCGGCGCGGTGGATCTGGTGGTGGTGGACTCGGTGGCGGCGCTGGTGCCCAAAGCCGAGATCGATGGCGACATGGGCGACGCCTTTGTGGGCCTGCAAGCCCGGCTGATGTCCCAAGCCCTGCGCAAGCTTACCGGCGTCATCAACAAAACCCAGGCCACCTGCATCTTTATCAACCAATTGCGCGAAAAAGTAGGCGCGGTGTACGGCAACCCGGAAACCACCCCCGGCGGCCGCGCGCTAAAGTTCTACGCCACGGTACGGTTGGACATCCGCCGGGGCGAGCAGCTCAAAAGCGGCGCCGAGGTGCTGGGCAACCGCACCAAGGCCAAGGTGGTTAAAAACAAAGTGGCCCCGCCCTTCCGCGTAGCCGAGTTTGACATTCTATACGGCCAGGGCATCTCCAGGGAGGGCAGCCTGCTGGATCTGGCCGTTGCAAAGGACATTATACACAAGAGCGGCGCGTGGTTTAGCTACAACGATCAGCGCATCGGCCAGGGCCGCGAAAACGCCCGCGCCTACCTGCGCGACAATCCCGAAATCGCCGCCACCATCGAAAAAACCATCCGCGACGCCCTGCGCGCAGGCAAGATCGCCGGTAAATTAGAGGCGGAGGCCGCCGAGGCTCCGGCTGAGGCGTAGGGGCTAGAGCAAATGCAATTTGAAAACAATACTTCCAATCTCCATGATTTTCCGTACATCGCCGCTTGAGAATCCCCCCGCCACTGCGGTGGCCCTCCCCCCTTTAACAAGGGGGGTATGGGACTCTAGCCAAGTTTTTGTTCTAGGCCCTTACCTCCCTTGTTAAAGGCTTACCTTGACCCACAGAATCGAAAAGGAGTGCAACAATAAAGAAGATATGATATAATAGAAATGGGCGCAGTGAACGGGGAGATAAAAGAGTGGGTACGAAAAG
>WQXF01000063.1 GCA_009784985.1 Clostridia bacterium
ATTGATCAAGTCCTGGGGGCGCACGTCGTTTACGTTTTGGATGGCCATGCGCTCCTTTACCACCCGCTCCAGGCGGGACAGGCCGATGCGTATCTGGTTCTGCAGCAACTCGCCCACCGAACGCAGGCGGCGGTTGCCCAGGTGATCGATATCGTCGGTATGGCCCACGCCGTAGGGCAGGCCAATCAGGTGGCTCACCGAGGCCACGATATCATCGATCAGTATGTGTTTGGGCACCAGCAGAGAGGCGTTCTCTTGAATCGCCTGCTTTAAGTCCTCTGGCGCTACCTGGGCCAGCACCTCTTTTAAGGTGGGCAGGTGAACTTTCTCTAGAATACCGGCTTCAACGGGATCAAAGGGCAACCACTCGGCGGCATCCACAAAGTTATTGCCCAGCACCCGCAGGGTGTGGTTGTCGGCCACGATATCCACGGAGTTGATGCCCACGTTCTGGATCGTATTGGCAATTTCTTTGCCAATCAGTTGCCCCGCGGCCACCAACACCTCGCCGGTGCCCGGATGCACGATGTCGATTGCGGCGGGATACCCGGCGATGCGGGCCGCGATCGAAAGTTTTCGATTAAACTTATAGCGCCCCACGCGCATCAGATCATAACGCTTGGGGTCAAAAAACAGGCTGCGCAACAGGCTGCGGGCCGAGTCCACGGTGGGCGGCTCGCCGGGGCGCAGGCGCTTATAGATTTCTAACAGGCCGTCTTCCACGGACTTTGAGTTTTCGTCACGGGCAATCGTAGCGCTCAGGCGCTCGTCTTCACCCAGCAGGTGGATAATCTCGGCGTCGGTGCCGTAACCCAGCGCGCGGACGATGGCGGTGATGGGCAGTTTGCGCGCGCGATCCACGCGCACCCAAAGCACGTCGTTGGAGTCGGTTTCATACTCCAGCCACGCGCCCCGGTTGGGGATGATGGTGGCGGAGTGCAGATACTTTCCGGCCTTGTCGATGCTTTGATTGTAATACACGCCCGGCGAGCGCACCAATTGGCTCACGATCACGCGCTCCGCCCCGTTGATGATAAAGGTGCCGTGATTGGTCATGAGCGGAAAATCGCCCATAAACACGTCGGACTCCTTGATCTCACCGGTTTCGCGGTTCTTAAGGCGCACAAATACCTTCAGCGCGGTGGCATAGGTCATGTCCCGTTCTTTGCACTTGGCTTCGGAATGTTTTGGGGTCTCTTCTAACGAGTAATCTACGAATTCCAGCACAAGATTCTCGCTGTAGTCGGTGATCGGTGACACATCATTGAGCACCTCGCGGAGATCCTCGTGCAAAAAGCGTTTGTACGAGTTTTTTTGCACTTCGATCAGGTCGGGCATGTCCAGCACTTCTTCGATGCGCGAGAAACTCATGCGATTGCGGCGCTTTCCCATCGCGATTTCATGAACCATGTACGCCTTCACCCCTTCTATTGTAGCAGTAGCAAGGCCACGTACTCCCAACATTTTTCCCATTGCCAACCGAATCCATACGGTGTACAATACGGGTAGGCTCATCGGAAAAATGGGGATACTATGCGCATTCTCGCATACTGATGCAATTTAGTATTTTATCATGGGCCGGGCAGCATGTCAACCAAAACATCCGTCGAATGAGGAGGTTTTTTGAAATGCAAAGGAGAAAAATTCTGGCGCTTTTTTTGGTTTTGGCGATGGCGCTGGTTGCTCAGGGAGCAGTTGGCGAATCGGCGCCCAACCCCGCAGGGGAATTGATTGGCGCTTGGCAAGCCGATTGGGCCGCAACCGCCGTTGCGGGCGGCGATCTCATTTATGGAAAACCGGCGTTTGGTATGGCGTTCAGCGCCGACGGCAAATGGACGGCATCAGAGAATGGCGAAGCGTACCAGACGGACGTATACACGGTATCCGGCGATATACTCACCCTTTATTCGGAGCAGGATTCTTCGCAAGTCCGCTTCCGGGCCGAGGGTGACACACTGACGTTATACGGAGGGAATGAAAGGGAATCGATGGTGTTTTTCCGGTTAGGTGAACCTGCCGGAGCGCCGCATGTATCCGCCCAAGCGCTGATTGGCCTTTGGCAAGCGGATATGGACGCCACCAACGACATCCTTGATTCTTCCCCCTATTCTATCTCTTTTGATCCCATATGGACCATGGCGTTCGGCGCGGACGGCGCCTTCACGCAAATATACGACGATGAAGTGGCAACGGGCGAATACACCGTATCAGGCAAAAAGATTACGATTACAAATCTAACCGAGGAACATATAGACGATCCGGAAGACCCAACAAGAATAATCTTCTTTACATTCGTCGGCAACGATCTGTGGCTGGAATGGGAATACGGAATAATAGGAACCCTGTTCACCAGGGTTCTAGAATAACATAAACTGCTATTACAACAAATACCCGTTCTCCCTATTCGCCACCTGCAAATTTCTAAGCTTATACGTCGCATATCCCTCGGCAACAAGAGGCTCGGCCTTACAAAGCTCTTCGGCCTCCTCGTAACTTTGGGCTTTAAGTACCACCATGCCCGCAACACCGGGATACCCCTTGAATGCCCCGCAGAGTTCTACCTTTCCATTGTCGTCTAGATTTTTGATATGCTCCACATGCCTTTTGACCACTTCGCCGGTGACTTTGTTATAGGTTTTGCCTCTTTCAATAAACATCACATACAGCCACTCGTTCATTCGTTCATCTCCCCGCATCATAGTTCGTTGCGCATATGCACAGCCGAGGTTACATCGTACATTACCCGGGTAATCCCCGTCACTTCCTTCTGAATGCGCTCCACCACCCGCTCCAGCAAATCGTAGGGCAGGCGGGCGGGGTTGGCGGTCATTTCGCTCTGCTGCACAGCACGCAGCAGCACCACCTGGCCAGCAGTCTCCCCTTCGGGCATTTGGGCCAAAGTGGCGTAATACTTCCATAATTTGCGGGCAAGGCCTGCTTCTTCAATCTCGGCCTCGAACAGGGCTTCGGCGGCGCGCAGGGTACGCAGGCGCTCCGGTGTGGCCTCCCCAAATACACGCATGGCCAGCCCGCCGCCCGGGAAGGGCTGCCTATGCAGTAATTGCCCGGGCAACCCCAGCAACTCGCCTACCCGGTACACTTCCCCCCGGAACAGATCGCGCAGGGGCTCCACCACGGTGAGTTTGGTTTGAGGCGGATCGCCATAGCCTTCGTTTCCCTCACAGGCCGCCTGCACAACGTCGCTGTAATTGGTGCCGCGCAACAGCACCGTGACCCCGGCGATTCGTTGGGCCTCCGCTTCCAGCGCCTGGGCAATGACCCGCTGGGCAACATCGCACTTGTGGGCCGCGCCCACCACACCGGCCAGGGCCTTCGCCGTGGCAGCGCGGGCGTCCACCCGGCTCACTTGCAGGCCTTGTTCGGTCAATTGCTCTGCCACCCATTCGGGTTCCCCCTCACGCAGCAAGCCGGTATCCACCAATACGCAGTGCACCTTATCGGCCACGGCCTTTTCCGCCAACAGCGCGCATACGGTGGAATCCAGGCCCCCGCTCACCGCGCAGATGGCCTTGCCGTCGCCGATGGCGCGCTGCAATTCCTCCTTGGCGCGCTCCACAAAGGCGCCCTCTTCCCACCAGGCAGCGCACTTGCAGATGTTCAGGGCAAAATTGAGCAGCATGGCGATCCCGTCCGGATCGTTTTTTTCTACTTGGAATTGCAGGCCGTACACGGGTTTTTCGGCATGAACAAAACCCACGGCCAAACCTTCTGCCTCGGCCACGGGTTCGTATCCTTGGGGAAGGGCCAGATCGTGAGAGTGCTCCAGCCAGCGCTCCCCGGTTTCGATGCCAACAAAAAGCGGATTGTCGGTGTAAGTTACGGCCACCGCCCGCTTTTCGATCACCTCGCCCCGCTGAGCGCCGCCCTCCACATCGCATAGGGTGCGGGCGGCGCTGCCCAGGGCCAGCACGGGCAGGTCACCCCGCAGCAGCCGTTTGTCCAGCGCATCGCACTCGCGGCCGCGCTCCCCTCGGCTAGTGACGCCACCGGCCAGTATCAGCCCAGACGGATTCTCGCGCTGCACCTGCTCCAGGGTAACGTCTCTTGGCACCAGCTTACAATACACGCGCTCGCTACGCAGCAAACGCGCCACATTGTTGGCAAAACCGGCGTCTAAGCTGAGCACCAGTATCATATCCCGCATCGCAGAATCCTCCCATCCTAGGTACTATGAACATGCGCAAGCCTATATAGTATGTCTTTCTTGGCATAGGTTATGCTGTTCTTTAGCATACCACAACTGGGGCGGTTATGCAAAAAGCAGAATCCCCCGCCGCAGCGGTGGAGGGATTCCGCCCTGCCTTACACCTCGGGCTCAGCCCTTGATTCGATATTCTTGGCGCCACCCATACGGCCCCCCACAAATCCGGCCAGCAGCGACTTAAGATCCACGCCCACACCTTCGGTGAGGCCCTCGGATACCTGGGTGGTGGCGCGAATGATATCTTGCACCAGCTTGGCGCTGTTGCCTTCGCCGTACATGGTGATCCGGTCCACCTTGGAAAGAGGCTCGGCCACATTGCGGGCGATCTCGGGCAGGGCGGCAAAGTACATCTCCAGCACGGCAGCCTCGCCGTACTTGCGCATGGCTTCTGCCTTTTTGTCGATGCCCTCGGCCTCGGCCACGGCCCTGGCGCGGATGGCTTCCGCCTCGGCCAAACCTACGCAACGGATACCCTCGGCCTCCTGCTCCCGCTCAAACCGATCGGCCTCGGCCTTAAGTTTTTGCGCCTCGGTTTGGCGCTGGGCTTCCACCAGCTCGGCATCGGCCTGCTTCTGGCGCTCAAACAGCTCGGCTTCCGCCCGCTTTTGCCGCTCAAACAGCTCGGCCTCCGCCTTTTTCTTTACGGTGGCTTCCAGCGTCTTTTCCATTACCTCAACTTCTTTGGCCTTCAGCACTGCCTCCCGCTCCTGCTTGGCGATGTTGGCGTCGGCATTTTTGATCTCTATGGTTTTGCGCTGCTCCTGCTCTTGGATGCTGTAGGCGGCGTCGGCTTCGGCCTGCTTGATGTCGGATTGGTTCTTCAGCTCGGCCTCCCGCACGCGCAGGTCGTTGTTTCGTACGGCAATTTGTGTATCGGCCTCCACGCGGGCGTCGTTGGCCTCCTTGGTGGCCTTGGCCTGGGCCATAGCGATTTCCTTCTCTGCCAGGGCTTTGGCGATGGCGGCCTTCTTTTTGATCTGGCTGATGTTGTCGATACCCAAATCGTTGATGATGCCGTTTTGATCGGTAAAGCTTTGTACGTTAAAACTGATGATCTCCAGGCCCATGCCGCCCAGATCGGGCACGGCGTTTTCTTGCACCTTTTCGGCAAAGGTTTTGCGGTTTGTCACCATCTCATCCAGGCGCATCTGGCCGATGATCTCGCGCATGTTGCCTTCCAGCACGTCTTGCACCTGGCTGATGATGTACTCATCGTTTCGGTTCAAAAAGTTTTCGGCGGCAATGGCCAGCAGCTTACGGTTTGTGCTGATCTTGATCTTTACTGCGGCGTCCACCGTTACATTGATGTACTCGGCGGTGGGCACAAACGAGCTGGTCTTTACGTCTACGGAGATCATCTTCAGGCCCAGTATGTCCAGGCGCTCTAAAAATGGGATGCGGATGCCCGCTTTGCCTATGATGATCCGTTTGCGCAAGCCGGAAACGATAAACGCCTGATCCGGCGGCGCTTTTACATACCCGCAAAGCAAGATGAGCAAGAGCAGGGCTCCCCCGATAATCAGGCCCAATGTAAGTTCGTAAGACATACCATCATCTCCTTTTATGGTTTGTATTATCTGTACTCAAAAGCAGCCACAATATCCACAATTCGCTTTAGGAACGCCTGCTCCCCAAAGGTGTTAAACTTAAAAAACACCGCCTGGCTTCCACCCGAGGTGATGGCGGACAAATACATCTCGTTGCCTTCCCCAAATAAGGTAACGCTTAGGCTCACCCTGTTGCTGCCGATCATGCTGTACCGTTCGTACACCCGCACGGCACATCGTACGTTGCCGTTGCCGCACACAAAATCGCTGCCATCCTCGCAGCTGGCGGAAATGCTGCCGCGCAGGATGCCGTCATCGATAGCGGCAATCACCTGGTTAAAATCGCCGGAGAGCCTGGTTTCGTACTTGGCCATGATGTCTCACTCCTATCTTGTTTCATCAAAGATTTCGGACAGCGGCACAATGCTATTCTCAAATGAGGCGAAAACTCCGCCCAGGCTTTCCAGATACCATCTCTCCCCATACCGTATCGCGGTGGCGCACAGTACATACGGCTCGGCACCGATCATCAAAAGTACGGCAGTGTCTTTTGCCTCGTCTGCGCCGGATGTCCTGCATATCCTGTCATAATATAACTGACTGTTCTCGGTCGCAAAAAACTCATCAAGCTCTTCGAGTTCCATGAATGTTTCAAACACCGTGGACTGCAATGCCATGGATTCCATGTTTTCACGCAGCATATCAACAAAATCAACCACGTCCCCAAAGTCTTCATTGGGAAAGGGAGCTATAGAAACGTACAAATCAAATTGATCTGTAAACTGAAAGCCCATAAGCAGATCAAGGATTCCGATGACGATATCACTTCTGCGTGATTCTATGTTCAACTCTTTGATCAGCGGGTTGGCATTGGGCAAATTGACCGGAAGGCGCCTTCTGTTGCTAAAGATCATCCGCATTGTAACGTCGTATTGATTTCGTCTTTCAATGTGCGCCGCCAAATCAAAATGCTCCACATAGGTCTCAATCGCAAACGTGCTGATCATCTGCGCAAGATCGCCCTGCTGCAGGCCCTCGATGTACGCCATCAGCGCATCTTCCGGCGATTGGAAGCCCGGCCCTTCGGCAGTGGCGCTTGCAGATGTCGGAAACAAGAAGCCAAGCAGGAGCACCACGGCTAGCGCAAGCACAGTTGAACGCAATTTTTGTTTATCTTTCATATTGATTCCTCCTCGCATTCAAATGTGCTATTTCGTCAGCGACAAAATACCGCCCCCGAATGGGCTCATACCCATCATAAATCCAATAGTCCCACACAGGCTTTCCAAATACCATCTCTCCCCATATCGGATGGCGTCGGCGGTGAGTAAATACACGTCGGAGCCTACCATAAAGAACGCAGCGACGCTTTCCAACTCGTCGGCGCCCGCTGCTCTGCGTCCTCTTTCAATCATTCTTTGGCTGTGCTCTTCATTGTACCGTTCATCAAGCAACCCAGGTTCAATGAATGCAAAAAGCTCCATGGACTGCAACGCTGCCGGCTCCATGCTTTCGTGCAGCAAATGGACAAAGTCAGGGATCTCTCCATAGATTTCATGGGGAAAGGGGCCGATGGAACTGTACATTATGGTCTCGTCTTCCCAATGAAAGGAGAAAAACTGCTCAAGGATTTCATTGGCAATATAGCTTCTTCGCCACTCAATATTTAAATTTTTGACCAGCGGGCTGGCATTGGGTAGCCTGATTGGGAAACGTGACATATAGGAGTTCATTCCTTCTATCCGGGCCACCAAATCATAGCGCTCCACATACGTTTCAACCGCAAATGCGCCCATCATCTGGCCCAGATCGCCCTGTTGTAGGCCTTCGATATAGGCCGTAAGCGCATCCCTCGGCGATGCGAAGCCAGGGCCTTCCACAGTCGCACTCGCAGACACCGGGCACAAAAAACCAACCAAAAGCGCCAAGATCAACACCACCACGCGCGGCTTTCGTTTGCAACTCATTGTGACCATCCTTTGCTTTATAACGTTACCGCGTATAGTTAGGCGACTCCTTCGTAATATGTATGTCGTGGGGATGGCTTTCAACCAGCCCCGCGGAGGTGATGCGCATAAATTCAGAATCCTGCCGCAATGCTTCGATATTGGCCGCGCCGCAGTAGCCCATGCCGGCCCTTAACCCACCCATCAGCTGATACACGGTTTCGCTAAGGGCGCCTTTGTAGGCCACGCGGCCCTCCACCCCTTCGGGCACCAGCTTTTTGGCGTCTTGCTGAAAATAACGGTCCATGCTTCCGGCAGCCATCGCCCCTAACGAACCCATGCCCCGGTACACCTTAAACTGCCGCCCCTGATATAACTCCAGCTCACCGGGGGCTTCCTCTGTGCCCGCCAGCAGGCTTCCCAGCATCACGGCATGAGCCCCGGCGGCAATGGCCTTTGTGATATCACCGGAAAACTTAACTCCGCCGTCGGCGATAATGGTTTTGCCTAGCTTGCTGGCTGCCTCGGCGCAGTCGGCCACGGCGGTAATTTGTGGCACGCCGATGCCGGCCACCACACGGGTGGTGCAAATGGAGCCGGGCCCGATGCCTACCTTTACGCAGTCGGCCCCGGCTTCGATCAGCGCCCGGGTGGCGGCGGCGGTAGCCACATTACCAGCAATCAGCTCCACATCAGGATACCGCTCCTTGATGGCCGCCACCTGGCGCACCACGCCGCTGGAATGGCCGTGGGCGGTGTCGATGGCCAGAGCATCTACCTTAGCGGCCACCAGCGCCTCGATACGGTCCATCACATCGGCGGACACGCCCACGGCGGCGGCGCATAATAGGCGGCCATTCTCATCCTTGGCGCTGTTGGGGTACTGGCTGGCCTTTTGAATGTCCTTGATGGTGATCAGCCCACGCAGCATACACCGGTCATCCACCAGGGGCAGTTTTTCGATTTTGTGTTTGGCTAGGATGGCCTTGGCCTCGGCCAAGCTGGTGCCCACGGGCGCGGTGATCAGCCCCTGGCTGGTCATCACCTCGTCGATTTTGCGGTTTTCGTTGGTTTCAAAGCGCAGGTCGCGGTTGGTGAGGATGCCCACTAGCTTGCCTTTTGTGGTGATGGGCACGCCGGAGATACGATAGCGGGCCATCAGGGCCAGGGCATCCGCCACGATATGATCGGGCGAGAGGAAAAAGGGATCGGTGATCACCCCGTGCTCGGAGCGTTTCACCTTGTCCACGTGACTCACCTGTTCCTCGATACTCATGTTTTTGTGGATGATACCCAGGCCGCCCTCCCGTGCCATGGCGATGGCCATGCGGGAATCCGTTACGGTGTCCATAGCCGCTGAAAGCAGCGGGATGTGCAGATGCAGCTTAGGCGTCAATTGTATCGAAAGATCCACATCCTTGGGCAGCACCTCGCTGGGCCCCGGCACCAACAGCACATCGTCAAAGGTCAACCCCTCGCGCACCATTTTGTTCAGCATACCGGCATCATCCTCTCGTCATCTATATTTGAGCAACACGCATCAGGCGCGGAATCCCCCCGCCACTGCGGTGGCCCTCCCCCCTTTAGCAAGGGGGGGTATGGGCTTTTAGCGAAGTCTTCGTTCCCATCCCCTACCTCCCTTGCTAAAGGGAGGGGGACCGCCGCAGCGGTGGAGGGATTCTACCCCACTCGCGCGTCACATCTACTCCGTGATCTTCTCCTCGCCCTTTTTCCACAGGCCAAAAGCAGCGCCGATCCCCATGGCGATCACAAACACCACCAAGAACCACAGGATAGCCTCCCATCCATGGGCAATCACGGCGGCAATGGGCATAAACACACAACAAAGCACGGCCAGGCCGGGCATGATGTAGCGCTTAAAAACCGAAAGGTCGTTTTCTTTGCGCATATACTGGATAAACATCGGGATGTAAAACACGTACAGCGCAACGATGGGCAGTTCCGAGGAATCAAACTTAAACCGGCCAAACAGGCCACCGGTTAGATTCGCGCCGTAGAAAAAGAACAGCCACAGCGCACACAACAAAACGCCCAGGGTACCGGAGTTGGTGGGCATGTTGGTGGTTTTGTCCACCTGGGCAAACATTTGGGGATTGGGGCCCTTGTCGCGCACCGCAATGGCATACAGGCCCCGGGTGGTGCCCATCATCAGGCCATTGAGGGTGCCCAAGCACGAGATCACCACAAACACAAACAACAAGCTGCCCAAGCTGCTAAACACGTTGCCAAAAGCCTTGAGCACGCCCTGGGCGCCTTCATCCATCATCACTTGATTGGGCGCCGCGCCGGCCAGCCCAACATAATACAAGATGTACACGGCCACAATGATGATGCTGCCAAATGTTAAGGCCCGGGGCAAGTTCTTTTTTGCGTCTCTTAATTCTTGATTGATACTTGTGGCTACAATCCAGCCTTCGTAAGCAAACGCTGTGGCCACAATCGCGGCAAACAGGGGATTTCCAGTTACATCGCTGCGGACAACGGTAGTAAAATTCTCAACCGTCACACCGTTGATCAGCCCCGTAACGGTGCCCACCACACCCATCGCTACCAGCGGGATCAGTTTGATCACCGTTGTGGACACTTGGAAACGCCCCGCCAGCACCGGGGAAATCATGTTCATCGCATAGATGGCCACCAGGTACAGGGCGGCGAGGGTCATGCACTCGGGGCCAACGATGGACAGGTCAAACAGCACGCAGGTATAGCGAGCCGATACCCACGCCAGCACCGACGTAATGGCGGGATAGTAGATCGTTGAAAGAAACCAGCCGATAAAGCGGGCATATCCCTTGCCTGCCGTAACCTCGGCATAGTCCACCACGCCGTTTACGAATTCATACTTGGTGGCCATACTGGCAAATACATTGGCACAAATGATCATGATCAGGCCGCCGATCAACCATGCCAAGATGCCCAGCGGCAGGTCGCCGCCGGTTGCGTTGAGTATAAGTTCTGCCTTAAAAAATACACCGCTACCGATTACAATTCCGATAACCATTGCGATCGCTGTCCACAAGCCATACTTTTTCTTCAGTTCGTTTCCCACAAGATCACCCTCCTACAAAATTAGTCCATATTCCAACCGACGTCTCCGCCGGTGAATAACTCGGGGCGCCGGGCCATGGTGATCCGGCGGCTTTGCTCCAAACGCCAGGCCTCAATCTCCGCATGGTTGCCGCCCAGCAATACCTCGGGCACTTCCAACCCCCGAAACACCCGGGGCCGCGTGTAATGGGGATACTCCAGCAATCCGCCTAGCTCCGGCGAAAAACTCTCGCCACGGGCCGATTCCTCACAGCCCAGCACACCGGGAAGCAACCGCGCCACGCAGTCGGCCAGCACCATGGCAGGCAGTTCGCCGCCGGTGAGCACATAGTCGCCGATGGACAGCTCCTCGTCCACACACAGGTCGATGGCCCGCTGATCCACGCCCTCGTAGTGGCCGCAAAGCAGCACCAGCTCGGGGAAAGCCGCCAGCTCCTGGGCTTTGCATTGGGTAAGGGTTTTTCCGCGGGGCGAAAGGTAGATGCGCCGCCCCTCAAAGGGCAACTCGCCATCCTGCCGGGCAGTAGCAAAGGCCATGGCATCCACGATGGGCTGGGCAGTCATCACCATGCCCGCACCGCCGCCAAAGGGCGCATCGTCGGTATTTTTGTGCTTACGGTCCGAAAAGGGGCGGATATCCACCACACGCACCGTGAGCCGCCCACTCTGCTGGGCACGGCCCAGTATGCTGGCATTCATGGCTGGTGGGAACATGTCTGGGAATAGGGTGAGAATCGTAATTTGCATAGGCCCTCAATTCTCCATGATCGGAAAATGCTCTCCAAGAATCTCATACATCGCTTCTTCTTCCGTGCCGATGGACAGGGCCTCAATGTCGCGCAGGGCAAAACTTTCATCCTCGGGCTCGGGCTGGCCAAACAAATCCAGGGCGCGAACCGTCACGCGCAGGTCGTCCACCTGCAAGGGCCTGGCGGTAAAAGTTTCGGTGGCGGTAAACAGGCTCACCAGTCGCCGCTCCTGTATGGCCAACTCCAGCACGGCGCGCATCCAGTCTGTGTCGGGGGGCAACCCCTCCGGCAGCAGGGGCGCGTGGCGCTGATTGTGGAAGCGCAGCAAAAAGTTGAGCCGCAGCTCCTGCTCTTCGCCGCACAGGGCCTGTTGGATGTCCCCCGTGCGCCGTACCCACCAGCCGTCCAGCTTGCCCCAGGGTGTGATGGCGGCGATCACCGCATGGCGCATGTTCACCTGCTCGATATAAGCGCCCTGATAGCTCTCCGCATCCTCCGCATCGCAGTATAGCGACGCGATTGCGCCCTGCTCGGCGATCATGCGCATCAGGTATACGATGTATCCATTATGCATTGTGCCCCTCCCATATGTAGACGCGCTTTCTGCCCAACAAATCCACGGTGCACAGCGCCGGTTCGCCGGAGAGCATGGGCATCTCCAGTTCGGTCGGCAGCTCCGGCTTTGCCGCTGACCGGGCTCCGTGGGCCAGCGAAACAAACTCTCTTCCAAACTCTCTTTCACGTACAAATCCCACCGACCACTGGTCGATGGCTTCCAAACCCGTCAGCGTCCGCCCGCCCGCGTCCAGCACTTTCAACAATCCGTCGGAGGTAAATTCACGCAACGACACCCGGTAAAAACCGATGGCCGAATACAGCTCGGCATCCAGCGCCTCTTCCCCCTCGGACGCCAGGGTACGATGCTCCGCCGCCCAGCCCAGCAACCGCTTGCGCGCCACCCCATGGGCGGCCGCGCCACAGTCTACGCCCAAAAACCGCCGCCCCGCCCTGGCCGCGGCCACCAGCGTGGTGCCCGAACCAAAACACAGGTCAGCCACCAAGTCGCCGGGGCGGGACGCGCTACGAATGATACGATCCAGCAATGCCACGGGTTTCTGGGTATCGTAACCGGTGCGCTGGGGATCCTTTTGTTGCAGGTGGGATACATCTTGCCACACGTCTCCGGGATAAGTGGGCTCATCGTCGTAATACACGTACTGCTTGCCGCCGGAGTTGATGGTGCGATAGGAGCGCCCTTGCTCGTCTACGACGCGGCGCATGTGATTGGAGCGCTGCTCCCCCCGTGGCACGGGCACCGCTTTGATATCAAAAAAGTACTTGGCGCTCTTGCGGTAAAACAAAATCACATCGTGCTTGCGGCTAAAATGGCGGGTTGCGCGCCCGCCGCTTTGATATGCCCAAATGATCTCGTTCAGAAAATTCCGGGGCCCAAAGATTCTGTCCAGCGCCAAACGCAGGGGCGCTTGTTTGCGGGGATCCACGTGCAAAAACAGCGTGCCCTCGGGGCAGAGCAGCCCACGGGCGGTCTCCAACACGCCGTCCATCATCCGGAAGTAACTGGCCTCGTCCGGCCACACGTCGTCGTAGGCCGGCAGCGTCACCCGCGGCGATCCCGTGCGCCAGCCCTTTTCCCCCACGCGCATGCGCATCTCAAAGCGCTGGCCAGTACAAAAAGGCGGATCGATGTATACGGTTTGCACCTGGCCCACATACGCATCCAAGAGCTCTTGGGCGCAATCGGGCAACCGCGCCTGCCAAAGCCAGCCGCCGGGGCCCTCGCCCTGGCAACGCTCCACTTGGCACGCCACTGCCCGCATGCGCAAAGCCACGCCCCCTTACCAGATGTTGCACCCATTATACAGGCACGGGGCGGGATTGACAAGCACGATGCGGCAGACTATACTGGATAAATGAACATTACCTTTTCCAAAGACTCCGCCAAGGCTCTAAGCCGCTTAGATGGCTTCACAAAGCAACGTATCCGCCAGGGGATACTTGGGTTGCCCAAGGGAGATGTTAAACCCCTCAAAGGCGCGCAAGGGACTTACAGGCTTCGTGTAGGCAACTGGCGCATACTATTCTCACATATGGACGATGGTATTTTTATCAGGGACATTGGCCCACGCGGCGATGTCTACAAGGGGAGGCTATTATGAATACACAACAGGTCGCAAGAATGTACGAGCTGTTGGGCGACCAGGAACAAACGCTAATAGCACAACTGATAAGCCGTCTATTGCCGGATGATATAGCGACGCCTGACGATCTGGCCGCTATCGCAAAGTCCCGAGTAGAATATGAGCGTGGCGACGTGGTACGCATGGAAGACATTGACTGGAGTTAGCCTCCTCACCGCCCGCCAGCTCCTGCGCGAGGTAACCCCGCTCAAGGCCGACTGTGGCCGGATATGCGGCGCGGCTTGCTGCCAACCCTATCCCGCACAGGATGGCGAAGCCAGCGGCATGTATCTGTTTCCGGGGGAGGAGCGCCTGTACGGCCCGGATGATACCTGGGCGCAGGTGCTGCCCACCGATTGGGTCGCCCCGTTATTGGTATGTCAAGGCACATGCCCCCGGGAGCGCCGTCCGTTGGCTTGCCGCCTGTTTCCCTTGTGCGCTCGGCCCGAGGGCGAAGGTTTCGCCCTGCGACTCGATCCCCGCGCATGGCCTGTGTGCGCGCTGATGCCCCACGGTTTGGCCGGGCTGGATCCGGCGTTTGTGGCGGCGGCAAAGGCTGCGTTTACGGTATTGTGGGCTGATGAGGAGCAGAAGGCGTTTTTGTTCGAACTCGATAGATTGCTATAAAACAACGAACGGATGACCAGCCATGAAAAAATTGGCCACGCTTTTGCTGCTGTCCTTATTTGCCGCGTTGAGCACCACGGGACAAGCCGCATTGGACTCCTTGCACTCCATTCAGTCCTTTGGTGATGGCGGTTTGTTCTACATGGAGTACACCCTAGACTATCGGCTGGAAGAGATTTTGGAGCGTGGTGTAGGTGACGATCTGGCCTATGCCGCATTGATATCAAGCACGGTGATGGATGGCCGCCCCCTTCCCATCATCGCTGTGGATGCCGGGTGCTCATCATTCACCGGGAGGATGGAAGACGGCGCTTATTTGATGGGGCGGAATTTTGACTTGGCCTCGCCCGCTTTGCCTATGGTCATCCGAATCACCCCGGCCAGCGGGTATGCGTCTTTGTCCATCGCCGACCTAGGGTTCGTGGGATTTACCATCGAAGAAAGATATACGGCGCTCTGCGCACCCTTTTTAACGATGGACGGCATCAACGAAAAAGGCTTGTGCGTGAGCGTATTGCGTTTGCCAGGCAGGCCTACGCGCCAGGACACGGGTAAAAAGAAAATCGTTACATTGCTGGCCGTGCGTATGTTGTTGGACCAAGCCGCCACAGTGGACGAAGCGATCACACTATTGGAAGGGTATGACATGTGTTCTTCCGGCAACGACAAAAGTTATCAGTTTATGATCGCCGATGCCAGTGGGCGCACGGTGGTGGTATCCTATCCGCAAAATAAAATGGCCGTCACTGAAGCTGCCGCCGCCACGAATTTTTTCTTGCCCAACGGTTCCGGGACCGGGAAGGATCGGTACAGAACCATTCGTGCAAAGCAAAGGACAACGGAAGGCGCTTGGAGTGAGCAAGAGGCCATGGCGTTGCTCAAACGGGTATCCCTCCACGCTAACGCAAAGGGTGGCAGCTTAACCAGGTGGTCGGTGGTATACAACTTGGAAGCATTAACCGCCAGCATCTTGATCCCATCAAATGATGAAATCGTCTATCGTTTTGCACTAAAACGCACCCGATAGCAAACCAGATGAGAATGAATCCCCCTCCCTCCCGCCATCCTATTGTGGTACGGGAGGGGGCTTTTCTTTGTTCACTGTGTTCTTGCGCACCGTGGTGTTATTTACGCTCACCGTGGTGGTGATCCGCTGCATGGGCAAACGGCAAATGGCGCAGTTGCAGCCCTTTGAGCTGGTGATCACCCTGCTGATCGCCGATCTGGCCGCCGCCCCCATGGGCGACATGGGCACGCCATTGTTATACGGTGTGGTATCCATCGTGGCGCTATTAACAATGCACTCGGCTATCGCTATGCTGAGCATGCGGTACGAGCGGTTTCGCGGCTGGATTTGTGGCACCCCGGCCATGCTGATCCGGGGCGGCAAAATCCAGGCCGATGAGCTCCAGCGCCTGTGCTACGATTTGAGCGATTTGATGGAGGCGGTGCGCAGCAAGGGCGTGCTCAACCCCGCCGACGTAGGCACCGCCGTGTTGGAAACCAACGGGGCGCTCAGTGTGTTCCCCAATTCCATGAGCCGCCCGG
>WQXF01000064.1 GCA_009784985.1 Clostridia bacterium
AGACGAAAAACAGCGTTGTTAATAACATCCAAGGCGCGTTTCTTTATGCATACAGCATGAATTGCGATCCATGGTGATTTCTCAGGCCGACTATATGGATCACCCGAGACGTCAATGAATGCTAACACGATTCACCTCATATTCATATGATAAAAAAACATCATAATTCGATTCAATTCGACAAATCATCAGCAATTCCTTTTAGCTTGGAATTTCTGTAATTTTTATTACAAGCGCTGAATTCCTGTTCCAGCAGCTTGACATTGACCTATCCAAGCCTTATAATTCAAAACTAGAGAAACTCTACAAAAAAGGAGGATAAAAAATGAAACGTCTCTTGGTTTCTCTGCTCACGGTAAGCCTGGTGCTCAGCGCATTCGTTCCGGGGCTTGCGGATCCCTTTGGGCCCTACCCGGAGCCGCTCAGGCTCTCGATCTCCCAAGCGACCGACTCCACCATCGTATTCCCCGAGGGAATGGATTGGGAAAACAACGACATCATCAACCACGCAATGCAGGCGCTGAACCTGGCCATCACCAACGCCTGGCAGGCACAGAGCGGCAATGACTACCGCCAAAAGGTAGCCCTTTCCATCGGCATCGGCGACCTGCCAGACGGCATGAACGTCAACTACGCGGAGTTGGCGGCCATGGTAAGGTTTGGATTGTTGGCCGACCTCACAGAGGTATACGAAGAGTATGCTTCCGATACGATGAAAGCGCTGTTTGCCACCAA
Organism: Clostridia bacterium; assembly: GCA_009784985.1. GTDB lineage: Bacteria > Bacillota > Clostridia > Christensenellales > Aristaeellaceae > WQXF01. The sequence goes on from WQXF01000064.1 coordinate 736, forward strand.
CAACAACTTGAACCTTGAATCGGTTACCTTCGACGGCAAACTTTACGCTTTGCCCAACCAAGCCGTGTCCGACGACGACTACTGCCTGGTATGGATCCGCAAGGATTGGGTGGATGCCTTAGGCCTTGAAATGCCTAAGACCGTGCAAGATCTAGCCGCCGTTGCCAAGGAATTCATCGAGAAGGATCCCGGCGGAAACGGAGAAGGCATGACCATCGGCATCCTAGGCCCGGACAGCACCACCGAACGCCCCACCTTCGATTTCCTGGTAGCTGGGAACTCGGCGCACCGCCTGGATCCCATCTTTACGGCCTTTGGCGCGTTCCCCGGCTTCTGGCTTGAAGGCGAAGATGGAAAACCCGTATACGGAACCCTGCTGCCCGAGACCCGCGACGCTCTGGAATTCATGCGTGATCTGTATGCCGACGGCATCCTGGATCCCCAGATCGGTCTGCGCAAAGATTCCAACGAAGCGGTGGTCTCTGGCCAAGCCGGTATCTGGTTCGGCCCCTGGTGGGCGGGTTATTGGCCGCTGCCCAACGCGGTAAAAGAAAACCCGGAAGCCAACTGGCAGAGCATCCTGCTGCTGGACAAAGACGGCAACGCCACCTCCCACATGCAGAGCGTGAGCAACCAATACGCTGTCATCCGCAAAGATTACCCCAACCCCGAAGTTGTGATCAAGCTCAACAACGTGTTGCTGCGCGACGAACACGGCTTTGATATGACCACGTTTACCGCGGGCATGTACCCCCTGCGCGTGCCGCTTGCCCCGGCCGACGAGTTGGTCGTTACCCGCGAAATGCTCCGGGATGTGTACAACGGCGTAAGGTCGGTAGAGGACTTCGAGGGTCCCGAATGGGATGCTTATAAACTGATCCGCGGCGACGTGCGGGATATCCTCACCACCAAGACGGGCGACTATGACAACCTGGACATCAGCGAGTGGAATCTGGAGAGCCCGGCATGGGCCAGAATGTATTCCATCGTGGTGGGCACCCATCCCTTCTACTCGCAGCCGGTAAAGAACGTATACTCGCTGCTCTACGTGCCCACGCCACAAATTGAGGAGAAGTACCCGACGCTCCAAAAAATGGAAGACGAAATGATCATGTCGATCATCACCGGCCAGGTGGGCATCGAGGAGTACGACCTGTTCGTTGAGAAATGGCTGGCCCAGGGTGGCGCGGACATCACGGCGGAAGTTACCGAGACGCTGGGCATGTAATGCCTTAAGCCAGTGCAAATGTACAGAGGGGCTGTGGCGCGTATCCATGGGCTACAGCCCCTCACTTATATCTACGCTATAGCGCGGGGGGTGCCCCATGAGAAATAAATCCTTTATCCGAACCTATTCGCTGATGGTGATACCGGGTTTTGTATGGCTGGCGCTGTTTAGCATCGTGCCCATGTTTGGCATTGTGATGGCGTTCCAAAACTACAATCCCGGGCTGGGCTTCTTTCGGTCGCCCTGGGTGGGGCTGGACAATTTTCGGTATATGTTTTCCCTCAGCGATTCCTGGTCCATCATGTACAATACCGTGTTTATCGCCACGGGCAAAGTGATCCTCAACCTTGTTTTCCCGCTGATTTTTGCCCTTTTGCTCAACGAGCTGCGCAGCAACAGGATGAAACGCACCGTGCAAACGGTTACCTACATGCCCTACTTTTTGTCGTGGGTGATCCTGGCGGGCATTCTGATCGATATCCTGGGGTACAACGGGCCCATCAACATGATCCGGGCATCCTTTGGGCTGCCCAAAACCATGATTTTTGGCAACGCAAGAACATTCCCCTGGCTGTTGATCCTGTCTGATGTATGGAAAACCTTTGGTTTTAACGCCATCATTTACTTGGCGGCGCTTACAGGCATCAACCCCAATCTGTATGAGGCGGCGGCCATCGACGGCGCTGGGCGCTGGTCCAGGTTGCTGCACATTACATTGCCGGGTATCATGATCACCGTGATGATGCTCATGACCCTGGGCCTGGGCAATGTGCTCAACGCCGGATTCGACCAAGTTTTTAATATGTATAACAAACTGGTGTATTCCACAGGGGATATTATCGATACCTGGGTATACAGAACCGGGCTTATCAGCCTAAAGTTTTCGCTGGCGTCTACGGTGGGATTGCTCAAGTCCGTTGTGGGATTTGTGCTTGTGGCATTGGGTTATACCTTGGCGGACCGGTTCGCCGGCTACCGTATCTTTTAGGGGGTCGGTGATATGTTAAAAGAAAGAAGCATCGGATCCCGCATTTTCGATGGGGCAAACATCACATTTTTGCTGCTCCTTACCTTTACATGCGTGCTGCCCATTTGGTATACGCTGTGTGTTTCCCTGAGCGCCAAGTCGGCGGTGGCGGCGGGCCGGGTTTCGTTATGGCCCGTGGAATTCACCATCGTTTCCTACCAACAGATCCTTGGGGACAGGCACTTTGGCAATGCGTTTTTAACATCGGTACAGCGCGTGTTGCTGGGCACGGCGGTTTCTATGGTGTGTATCGCTCTTTGCGCCTATCCGCTGAGCAAATCACGAAAGGAATTTCCGGCGCGCAACGTGCTGATGTGGATATTGATTTTCTGCATGCTGTTTAACGGCGGGCTGATCCCCTGGTTTATGACGATGCGGAACCTACGGATGATGAACAATATTTGGGGCTTGGTGCTAAGCAACTCGCTGCCCATGTTTAATGTGATCTTGATGATGAATTTCTTTCGAAATTTGCCCAAGGAAATGGAGGAAGCGGCCATCGTAGACGGTGCGGGCGCGTTCTACATTTTCTGGCGGATCTGGCTGCCCGTGTCCATCCCGGTGCTTGCTACGGTTACGTTGTTTATGGCGGTGTATCATTGGAACGAGTTTTTTAACGGCCTGGTGCTTACGTCAAAAACCGAAAATTACCCGCTACAAACCTACATTCAACAACTGGTGGTGAACATCGACACCACCACCATGACCGAGGATCAATTCCGGCGCCTGAGCCTGATGAGCAACCAAACCCTAAACGCCGCCAAGCTGTTTGTGGCCATGGTGCCGGTGCTGCTGCTTTATCCGTTTTTGCAGAAATACTTCATTCATGGCATCACCATCGGCTCGGTAAAAGAATAGGGGAGCTAAAGGTTTTCTTGCCGGCGAAACTCCCGCCACACGTTCTCAAAAAAATCATCGTCTTTGGGGATGGGGCGTACCTTTCGCCAAGTACAAACGGTATACAATACTTCTTGCACCTGGCCGCAGAGCTTGCCGTCGTCCAGTGTGTTGCCGGTATACAGCGCACTGCCCCGGCTTTTTCCGCCCTGGGTCACATAATCGGCCATGGCCGTTAGGTACGTCTGTTGGCATAGCAGCATATCCCGCAGTTGAAAGGCCCTGTACAAATGCCCGGTTGAGCCGACGCGTACGGTATCATAGAAAGTAGCCAGCTCTTCTTTGACTTGGGCCAGGGCCTCGCGGATGCCTTTTATATCGCGGATGGGCCCGGCGATTTGGCTCATGCGCCCGGCGGCCTTATCCCATAACATTTGTACGGTGTCGTGATCCCCAAGGAGCCTGTTTGCTTGTTGGAGCAGTCGTTCAACTTGGTTAAAGGTTTTGAGTGGTGGCGTGCCGCCCTTGTGATTTGCCGCAATGTACTGGGCGGCGCGGGTAGCGCCCACCTGCCCCGCGTTGAGGGCGCTGCCGCCGGGCCGGTACACGCCGTGGCTTGCCGCCGCCTCGCCCACCGCAAAAAACCCCTCCAGATTGGTTTGCCACCAGCAATCGATGCCCAAGCCGCCGTTGTTGTGTTGCGCGCATAATGCGATCTCCAGCGGCTCTTTTTGTAAATCCACGCCTTTGTCTCGATAAAAGTCTACGGCAGGTTGGTTCATATGGGCCAGGCGCTGAATGGGCGTGCCAAAACAGGCGTTTGCGCTCTGCAAATAAGCGCGAGCTTCCATCGAGAGGCTGTCAAAATCCATCTCGCCGCCCCCGGGGTTTTGCCGAAAATCCAGGTACACCTTCCGGCCCTTGCCGCTTTCGGTATGCACCAGCAGGTCGATGGCCGACGAGCCCCCATCCACCTTCCGCACATCAAAGGGCCATTGGTACCCCTTCAAAAATACGTTGGTGAGCAGGCTGCCCGTATCCTGATAATGATCAAACAAAAACTCCCGCCGGTCCCCGCCCTTGGCGTCCGTGGAAATAAAGCGGGGCAGGGCCTGCATGTAGGTGCCCGACACATTCCAGCGGGGATGGGTGGAGGCCAAGCCGTATTGCCATTCGGTTAAGTTTTTGCCCACAACCCCCGCTTCGAATGCCAGCCCGGTTGCCCCATAATGGCCGGGGGGATAGGCGCTGTTTGCGTACATGCCCGCGGGGCCGCCGGTGGCATATACGATATTTTGGCAGCAAAACAGCACAAAGGCTTGCTGGGGATCGTGTTGTTTTGTCAGGTCCAGGCACAGCAGGCCCTGGGCCCGGCTGCCATCGCTCAGTACCTGGATCACCAACATTTGATCAAAGATGGGGATGCCCTTGGCTTCTACCGATGCCTGCAAGCATTCCGTCATCTTTTTAGACGTGTAGGGCCCCACGCTGGTGGCCCGGCGGCGGGGGTCGTGATCGGTTTTGTAGCCCACGTATTCCCCGTATGGATTGCGGGGGAAGGGCACGCCCAACTCCACCAGCCGCAGGAAACATTGGGCCGAAAGCGCGGCTTCGCACAGCGCGATATCCCCGTCTACGCACTGGCCTGCAAATAGGGTATCCGCCATTTCCCGCACGCTGTCCGGGTCGCTGCCGGACAGGGTGAGCTTATAATAGGTTTGTTTGTCGCTGCCCGTGTTGCGGGAGGTGCCCCCCAGTATGTTTTCGGTGATCATGGCGATGTTTTTTTGCCCATACCCATACAGGCGATCGGCGGCGTTAAAACCCGCCGCTCCCGTGCCCACTACCGCCGTGTGCAGCGTATGCAGGGGCAGCGTATAAGCGCCCAGGGTTACGGTGTTTTTTGTCATTGTACATACCCCCTACAATCGCCTGATATGAAAACCCCCGTCCACATCGATATGGGTACCCGTGGTGTACAAAAAACGGTCGCTTACCAGGGCGGAGACGGCATTGGCCACATCTTCCGATGTACCCCAGCGCGGGATGGGGAAGGTCCCGGCCTGGATCAGCGCGTCGTACTTTGCCTTTACGCCGCTGGTCATGTCGGTTTCAATGATGCCGGGGCGCACCTCATTCACCAATATGCCCTCCCCTGCCAGGCGGTGGGCAAACAGTTGGGTCAGCATGGATACGCCTGCCTTCGAAACGCAGTACTCCCCCCGGTTGATGGAAGAGGCCGCCGCCGAGCAAGAGCCCACGTTGATGATCACGCCCCGTTTTTTGCCTACGACCGGCTGCTTGAGCATCTGCTTGGCCACCGCCTGGGTTAGGAACATCACGGCCCTGGTGTTGATGCCCAGCACATAATCAAAGCTTTCTTCGGTCATATCCAGCAGATCGGCCCGTACTTTGGGCGCGACCCCTGCGTTATTGACCAGCACATGGATGCCGCCAAAAGCCTTCACGGTTTCTTCAACCAAGCGTTGGCGGTCTGCGGCTTCAGCCACATCGCCCTGCACGTACAACGCTTGAATGCCCAGATTTACTTGATCGGTTGCCCGCGTACCCATCACGGCAATGTTCAGCCCGTCTTCCGCCAGTTGTTTGGCGATGGCCAGGCCAATGCCGCGGCTCCCTCCGGTGATGATCGCAGTTCTTTTCACTTTTTTGCCTCCCTTGCCATGGCTTCCTCGCGGTACTGTGTGTACAGGGGGCCGTATATGTGGGCGTCGCGGATTACGCAGCCCGTGCGGCCATGGTCACGCATGATTTGCGTGCATCGGGAGCAGGCCACGCAGCACTTTTGCGCATCCATGGCCCCGGTGCGCAGAATATCCCGCGGCGCGTCCGGATAGGCAAAACTCGACCGGCCCAATCCCACAAAGGCGCAGCCGCCGGAGGCGATGCTGGCTGCCCCGGCAAAGGGGATAAACTGCCGGAGCCACGAAAAACCGGTTCCTACCACGGGCACCTGCCCTGCTTCTTTTTGGATTGCCCGGGTGATGGCAAACAGCCGCGCCACACTTTCCAAGGGGTGCTCATTGGGCAGGGGGACGCCCGCGCTGGCCAGATCAAATGGCCGTGTGACCTGGGGATAAACGTAGTATGGATTGCCCGCCGAATTGCCCAGCAGCCCCACGCCCAACTCCACCAGCAAGCGGGTGAGCAACGCCGGTTCGGTGGGATCAAACCGCCATAAATTTTCCTGATCCCCGCCAAAACCGTAGGGGTAGGGGTGGGCGTCAAAGGCGTTAAACCTGCAGGCGATCAAAAAGCCGCTGCCCGTCTCCCGGCGCACGGCGCCGATTACCTCCCGCAAAAAGCGGGAGCGGTTCTCAAAACAACCGCCGTATTTTCCCTGCCGTGTATGGCTGGCCAGCAGTTCGCTGATCAGGTACCGGTGGCAGGCCTTGATGTCCACGCCGTCAAAACCCGCGTCCATGGCCAGCTTGGCGCTTTGTGCGTATTGGCCGATCATATCGTCCAGGTACCCATCGGATACCAAGGGCGAATCCGGCGTGAGGCCCACGCGGGGGTCCAACAGGGGGTCGTGCTGGGGGGCGATGGGGATCATTTTGTGCCCGTGGGGGCGGGAATACCGGCCGGAGTGGGTGAGCTGCAGCACGTTGATGGGGCGGTGATCCGCGCCGTTGAGCCGCGCCGCCTCCCCGTTGGCTTTGGTGAGGATGGTGGCGAACTGGCCCACGTTTTGTTTGGTCATCATCATTTGCAGGTCGTTGGCTTTGCCTTCTTCTACTACGGCGCAGGCCTCCCACCAAAGCAGCCCCGCGCCGCCCCCCGCGAATCGTTGATAGCGCCGCTCCACCAGTTCCGAGGGTGAGCCGTCGGGCTGGGAATCGCAGCCCTCCATGGGCAACACCGCCAGGGCGTTGGGCGCAACAAAAGCCCCAACCCGCACCGGCTTTTGCAGGGGCGAAAGGTCGCTCGTAAGCCCGATGTCCACGCCCAGATCCCCGATCTTTTGGCGCAGTTGATCCAAATTGGCAAAGGAGAATTTTTCGTGTGAGGCCATGAGGGCGCCCTCCCGTCTTTCTTGTGGTTAGTATATATGATATAATGCATCCATACAAGGAGGAATAAAAAATGAATCAAAAACAAATCAGCAGGGATAAGCTCTATGCGCTGCTGGGCGATCTGCCGGACAGAAACAGGCCCATTGCCGCCGAAACGTTGGATGTAAAGGACTGTGGAACCTTTTTATTGGAAGACCTGCTGCTCGACTTAAATGGCATCGAACCCGTGCCTGCCTATGTAGCAAAGCCCAAAAACGCCAGCGGGAAGCTGCCCTGCGTGATTTACAATCATTATCACGGCGGCCTGTTTGATATCGGGCGAAAGGAATTTGTGCTCGAACAGCGCGCCTTCAGCGCTCATGCACCCTACGCCAAAGCCCTTACAGACTTGGGCTACATAGCCATCTGCATCGAAGTGTGGAACTTTGGCGACCGGGCCGGGCGCACCGAAAGCGAGCTGTTTAAACAGATGCTTTGGAAGGGGCAAGTCCTGTGGGGCATGATGGTGTACGATTATCTGCGCTCGGTGGACTACATGATAAGCCGAAGCGACGTAGACCCGGATCGGCTCGCTACCATGGGGCTCTCTTTGGGCAGCACGGCGGCTTGGTGGCTCGCCGCGCTGGACGAGCGCATCAAACTCACCGTGGACATCTGCTGCGCCACCGAGTTTGACGCCCTGCTGCGGGCCCGGGGCCTGGACGGCCACGGCATCTATTACTATGTACCCTCGCTGCTGAAGCATTTTTCCGCCTCGGATATCATGGGGCTGATTGCCCCCCGCAAGCGGCTGAGCCTGAACGGCCGGTACGACGCCCTTACGCCCATCGAGGGCTTGCATCAAATAGACGCCAATATGAAAGCCGAATACGCCAGGTGTGGCGCGCCCGAGAACTGGCGTATGGTTATAGACAACTGCGGGCACATGGAGACCGCCCATATGCGCAGGGAGATCATTGAGTATTTAACAAACAACTTATAGAGGAGGCATCAGTTATGGAAATCGGCTTTATCGATTATTATCTGGACGAGTGGCACGCCAACAATTTCCCCGCCTTTATGAAGGCTGCCTGCCGCGACAAGGTGAAGGTGACACGGGCTTACGCTTTGATCGACAGCCCTGAGTCGGGTGGCCGCACTTCCGCCCAATGGTCTAAGGACATGGGCATTCCCCTCTGCGATACCATCGAGGAAGTCGTGGAAAAAAGCGACGCTTTGATCGTCCTTTCGCCCAACCACAGCGAAAAACACGAGGAGCTTTGCCAGCTGCCCCTACGCAGCGGCAAACCCGTGTATGTGGACAAAACCTTTGCCCCCGACGGGCAAGTGGCCCGCAGGTTGTTTGATTTGGCCGCCAGCTCCGGCACGCCGTGTTACTCCTCTTCCGCGCTGCGCAACGCGCCTGAATACAAGGCTGTGGAGCGGGACGGGTTGTGGGCCATCTCGTCCTGGGGGCCCAACGACTTGGCCACCTATGCCATCCACCAAATAGAGCCCATCGTGATGCTGATGGGCGCACCAGCCAGCCGTGTGCTCTACGTGCCCGGCCAGGATTGGTACACGCTGGCCATCGAGTTTGCCGGCGGCCGCGCGGCAACCGTCAGTGGCTTTATGGGCGACGGCACCCCCTTTACGATGAACATCTGCGGGAAGGCCGGCTCCCAGATCGTCACCGCCAAAGAAGATTTCTTTAAGCCTTTTACCGAGGAACTGGTGGAATTCTTTTTCACCGGCAAGGCCCCCGTGGACAACAAAGAAACCCTGATGATCATGGACATCCTGGCCGCGGGCGATTTGGCGCGGCAACAGCCGGGCGAATGGGTGAAGGTGCAGGCATGAATATTCATGTAACAATGCCCAACGGCACAATCCGGGATACCTTTATCCCCAACGAAGCGATGACAGCGCTGGCCAAACTAGGCACGGTGACCTGCAATCCCACCACCGGGCAGTACGCGCCTGAAGCCCTTGGGCCCGCCCTGGCCGATGCCCATATTGCCGTTACGGGCTGGGGCTGCCCGCCCTTCACCAACCAGGTGCTGGATGCCGCGCCCCGCTTAAAGCTGGTGGCCCATACCGGCGGAACCGTGGCCCCTATTGTTTCATCGGCGCTGTACGAGCGGGGTGTGACCGTGATCAGCGGCAATGAGCTGTACGCCGAGTCCGTGGCCGAGGGGACCGTGGCCTATATCCTTGCCGCGCTGCGCCGCTTGCCCTATTACAACGCCCATGTGCAGACTGGCGCCTGGAGCCACCATGGCCTCAACGAGGGCCTGCTGGATCAAACCGTGGGTTTGGTGGGATTTGGCGCGGTGGCCCGCTACCTAGTGCCTATGCTGCGCCCTTTCCGCGTGCGGGTATGGGCCTATGACCCCTTTGTGCCCCAGCATGTTTTTGATGAGCTGGGCGTTGCCTGTGTGGATTCGCTTGAGGAAATCTTTCGGACTTGCCGGGTGGTGTCGCTGCATCTGCCCCGGGTCCCGGAAACGTATCATTTGGTGGATGCGGAGTTGCTGGCATTGATGCAACCTGGCGCATTGCTAGTAAACACGGCGCGGGGCAGTGTGGTAGACGAAGCTGCCCTGGCGGGCGCGCTGCGGGCCGGGCGTATCCACGCGCTGCTGGATGTGTTTGAGCAGGAACCCCTGGCCCCGGACAGCCCGTTGCGTGGCTTGGACAACTGCATATTGATCCCCCACATGGCCGGGCCCACCCGCGACCGTTTTCCGCTGGTGACACTGGCGCTCTGCGATGACATCCTGCGTTTCCAGGCCGGGCGGCCCTTGACATTGGAGATTGGGCTTGAGCGGGCGTTGAGCATGACCAACGACAGTAAACAGATGGGCGCAAAATGATGAAAAACGTAATCATCACCGGGGCGGACAGGGGGCTGGGCCTGTCCCTTTGCAAGGAGTATCTGGGGCGGGGCTACCGGGTGTTTGCGGGAAAGTATCTGCAAGAATATGAGCTGCTGGAGGCCTTGCGGGCCCAGAACAAAAACCTGCATATCTTGCCGCTGGATGTGGCAAACCGCAACAGCATAACCGCCGCCCGTGAAACGGTGCGCACCGAGGCTGGGGGAGTGCTGGACATGCTGATCTCCAACGCCGCCCTCATGGGCCCTGTGAACTGCAGCCTGTATGAACCGCCCATGGATTTGGAAGCGGTGTGGAACAGCTTTTCGGTCAACGCCATGGGGGCGGCCCGTATGGTGGAGCTTTTTTTGCCCCTGCTGGATAAGAGTGAGATGAAGCGGCTGTGTTTTGTATCATCGGAGGTATCCTGCATTACGCTGATGAAAACCAGCCGCGATGGCGGGTTCCCGTATCCCATGAGCAAAGCCGCGCTGAACATGTGCGTGCGTCTGATGCACAATCAACTGTATCCACAGGGGTATACGTTCAGGCTCTATCACCCTGGATGGATGAAGCGGGTGATGCCTGACGGCTCCCGCGGGGAAGAAGCGGTGTACGATCCGGATCATATCGCCGGGCATGCGGCGGCCTATTTCGAGGCGTCCCTCAAAGACGAGCAGCGGCTTGTGATGTTCGACTACCTTGGCCAGGAATGGCCCTTCTAATGCAATAGCTCCTTTCGACGGGACGCCGAGGGCGGCGTCCCCTACAGAGTTACGGCGATGTGCTTTGCGGGCGTGTCTGTTCCCATTGTAGGGGACGCCGCCTTCGGCGTCCCGCCGCTAGTGATAAGGAAGTGATAAAATGCAAGTTGTTTTGATCACAAGGCAAAAAAACCCCTTTGACCACAGGCTGGCCCAGGCTTTCAAACGCGAAGGGTATCGGGTGTATGTGATTGAAGGGGATTGTGAAGGGGATTTAGAAACGACCCGCGCCCTTGTGCAAAAAGAAGCCGGGAAAATCGATTTGTATGTGGATGTTAGCGACGAGCGGCATATCGCCGATGATTTTACCGTGGGCCACGGGCTGAATGAAGGCGTTATGCGCCACGTGTATGAGGCCAATGTGCTCTGGCCCATGCGCGCCCTTGAAACCTTTTTGCCCTTGTTGGATGCGGGCCAGGGCAAGCGGCTGTGTTTTGTATCATCGGCCCAGGCCAGCATCAACGAAACGCGGGATACCGACGGCTATGGGTATAACTTAAGCAAGGCCGCGATGCACAGCTTTTTTCAGATGATTGCAAACAAACTCACGCCTTCCGGCTATACCTTGCGCATCTATGATCCCATGCACAGGGAGATCGCGCCGGATTTGGCCGCGGAGGCAGCGCTTCATTACTTTGTACGGCGGCGGGGCACGGAGCGGCAGAACCCGTTACGCGACGACGAAACCCGCCTGGTATTCCGCGATGCCCTGGGCAGGGAACACACGTGGTGATCCTGTAGGGGCGATTATCAATCGCCCGAAAAGCTGGCGGGCGATTGATAATCGCCCCTACAGGAACGGTGGGCTTGACTTGCGTTAATAAAAAGGAGGAATCCGCATGAAAAAATACTTATTGCTAGGCGACTACGCCAACGCCCAATGGCATACCCTGCGTGGCGTGGATCAGGAGATCAAACGCGTGCTGGAGGGTTTCGACGCCACCATATCCGAAGAGTACCCCTATCTGCAAATCGAGGATATGAAAACCTACGACCTGATCGTCAATTACATGGACGCCATAGACAGGCGCGCCGGTTCGGACTTTGCCGGGGCGCTGTTGGGGTACGTGGCGGGGGGCGGCGCGCTGCTTACCCTGCACAACGGCATCATTGCCCGCTCCCTGCCCGAGGTGGAGCAGCTGATCGGCGCCACGTTTACAGGGCATCCCCCCCGCGAGGTGATCGAGTATGTATACGCGAACCCCCATCCCATCATGAGGGCCGTGGATTCCTTTTCCATCAACGAGGAGCCTTATCAATTCGAGATGGACAACCTTGCACGGGTAAACGTGATCATGGAGTATGTGTATCAGGGGCAAAAATACCCTGCCGCGTGGGTGCGGGGCTACGGCAAGGGCAGGGTGTGTTATCTTTCGATGGGGCATGAACCCGCGTCTTTTGCCAATGAGGGTTTTGCCAATCTGCTAAGGCGTTGCGCCCTTTGGTGCGTTGGCGATTTATAAGGAGGGGCTTATAATGGAAACCAGGTTTTATATCGGAACGTATACGGGCAAGGGCAGCAAGGGGATGTATCATGGGATTTGGCAGGATGGGGCGCTGCGTGTCACCGGCAGCACCGGAGCGGTGAATCCGTCGTATCTAACAGCCCATCAAGGCAGGCTGTATGCCGCCCACGAAACCGGCAACGGCGCCGTGACAGCCTATCGTATTGCGCCCGACGGGGCGTTGACCCAAATCAACCAGCAATCGGCAGGCGGGGACTCGCCATGCCATGTGAGCGCCCAAGGCAACCGGCTTTTTGTTTCGAATTACTCGTCGGGCACGCTGGGCGTATTGGAGCTGGACGGCGACGGGGGGCTTCCCTCACCGCCCCAGGTGATCGCCCACAAAGGCTCCGGCCCCAATGCCGACCGGCAAGAAGCCCCCCATGTGCACCAGGCCTTGCCCACACCAAAGGGTGATTTTGTGGCCGTGTGCGACTTGGGGATCGACGCCGTGTGCTTTTATCCCCTGGAAACGCAAGGCATAAACACGCAGGTACAAACCGTACAAACGCCGGGTGGAGCTGGCCCGCGCCACGCGGCCTTTGGCCTGGATCAATGCTGGTATGTGCTGTGTGAACTGAGCTGTGAGGTGCTGATGTACCGGGGTTATGGCAACGATGCAAAGCTCATCCAAAAATATCGTGCGATGCGCGATCGAAATCCCCAAAACAGCGGAGCCGCCCTTCAGCTCTCGCCCGACGGAAAGCTGTTATTGGCCAGCATCCGGGGCGAGAACACGCTGGTGCTATGGGATGTGGCTGCCGACGGCGCCCTGTCCGGCATCAGGTGGTTCGATACCCAGGGCGATTGCCCCCGCGATGCCGCTTTTACGCCGGATGGCAGCCATGTATTCTGCGCATGCGAAAGGGGCGACCGGGTTACGGTGTTTGCGGTGCGCAATGCCCAATTGGCGTTTGTGCACACAGAACCGGTTCCGACGCCCACTTGTGTTTGTTTTGTGTCGTGAGCTTGCCCTGAGGAGGTGCTTTGTGCCCATGGATAGAATGGACGCCATAGGTTTCATTTTGCAAAATGGAGAGGCATGGCTGCAATACGCCACAAAAACTATTATTCAAAAAGAAAGCAAAGAGGGCTTAGCTGATTTACGGCTGCTTGCACTTTCTGACCCTAAAATCAGCGCTTTTTTGAATGATATTGCGGATTATCATGGTACCCTTGTGGCCAATCACAAAAACCCCGATTTGCCCATACATAAGCTTTTATTTCTTTTAGACCTCGGGTTTGGCGTTGATGTTATAGAAATACAGACTGCCATAAACAAGATTATGGAAAACAAAGACGGCAACGGGGTATATCAATCCCTAACCAATATCCCCAAACACTTTGGAGGAAGCGGAAAGGATATTTTCGGTTGGTGTCTTTGTGACGCGCCGTTGCTCTTACTGGCATTGCTCAAAGCAGGTGTTGACTATGAAAAGCATGTAAAGCAAGGCGTGGATTATCTTGTGGATTTTCATAAAGGATCGGGATTCCCCTGTACCGTTTCGCAGGAAGTTGGAAAATTCAGAGGTCCGGGGCGAAAGGATGATCCCTGCCCATACGCTTCTCTGATTATGTTAAAGTTGCTTGCGGCTATCCCGGAATACCGCGAAACGGAGGTTGCGCAAATTACGGCAACCGGATTGCTTTCGTTATGGGAGAGCAGCTTAGAACGCCATCCCTACATGTTCTACATGGGAACCGATTTTAGAAAGCTAAAAGCCCCGGCTATGTGGTATGATATAGTAAGCGTTGTGGATGCGCTAAGCCACTTTGATTTTATCAAATCAGACGCGCGTTTCTTGGAAATGGCCGGAGTTATTAAGAGCAAGCAAGATAAAAACGGATTATTCATGCCCGAAGCCGTTTATCAGAAATATAAGGGATGGGATTTCGGTCAAAAGAAAACCCCATCGCCCTATTTGACATATCTTTGTTTGAAAATACTGGATCAAATCACTGCAACACCCGCGCCAAAAACTCTCTTGTGCGCTCCATGGCTGGCCGGGTAAAGATCACCTCGGGCGTATCGTCTTCCACGATCACGCCGCCGTCCATAAACACCACCCGGTGGGCAACATCCCGGGCAAAGGCCATCTCGTGGGTTACCACCAGCATGGTCAGCCCACCCCCTGCCAGGTCTTGCATCACGGCCAGCACCTCGCCCACGGTCTCTGGGTCCAGGGCGGAGGTTGGTTCGTCAAACAACAGCACTTCCGGATCCATGGCCAGGGCGCGGGCAATGGCTACCCGCTGCTTTTGCCCACCGGAAAGCTGCTTGGGTTTGGCATCGATGTAGGGGCCCATGCCCACCTTGTCCAGGTAGCGCAGGGCGTTTTCTTCGCTTTGGGTGCGGTTGCGGCCCAGCACCTTCATTTGGCCGATCACGCAGTTGGCCAGGGCCGTCATATTATTGAATAGATTAAACTGCTGAAACACCATGCCCACACGGGCGTGGTATTGAGCGAGCAGCCCGCTGCCATCCCGGATATCCTTGCCGTGGAAAAGCACCTGGCCGCTTGTGGAGGACTACAGCATGTTGATGCAGCGCAGCAGCGTGCTTTTGCCCAACCCTGAAGCTCCGATGATGCAGGTGACCTCG
>WQXF01000065.1 GCA_009784985.1 Clostridia bacterium
ATCTGTGTAAGCGCATGCTGCGGGCCGAGGGCATCACCTGCCCGGTGGTACAAACCGACGTGTGGGACGAGGCCCTGGACGGGGCCGACTTCGTGCTGGCGCAGATACGGGTAGGCAAACTCCCCGCCCGCATATTGGACGAAAAGATACCGTTAAAGCACCGTATGATCGGCCAGGAAACCTGCGGCATCGGCGGCATGTTTAAGGGTCTGCGCACCATTCCGGTGCTGATGGCGTTGTGTGAGCGCATGCAAGCCCTGTGCCCCAATGCCTGGCTCATCAACTTTTCGAATCCCGCGGGCATTGCCGCCCAAGCCATTCTGAACCACACGCCGGTAAAGATGCTGGGCCTGTGCAACGCACCCTTTGGTATGTTTAAGTCGGTGCGGGAACAGATCAAGCTGGAACCGGACGCCTTTATCGAATATCTGGGCCTGAATCATTTGAGCTGGATCACGGCCATCCGCCAGGGCGACCGCGACCACCTGAAGGAAGCCATCACCCAAGGCCCGGATTCCGAGGCCATGAAGAGCATTCCGAACCTGGGCTTTTCCCCGGAGGTGATCCGCCAGGCGGGGGGGCTCCCTTCCTATTATCTGGAATATTATTATTTCCGCGAAAAGAAGTTAAAAGATATGCTTGATGCCAAAGAGAGCCGGGGCGAAGCCTGTGTACGCATCGAGGAAGAGCTGCTGGCCATGTACAGTGACCTGAACTTAACCGTAAAACCGGAACAATTGTCTCAGCGGGGCGGCGCCCATTACAGCGAATCGGCGGTATCGCTGGTGGATGCCATCCACAACGACCGCAACGAGCTTCATGTTGTCAACATCCTAAACGGGGGCGCGCTGCCCTTTATGGCAGACGACGACGCCATAGAGATCACCGCCCGGGTGGGCGCGCAAGGCGCTAAACCCGTTCCGGCGCCCGGCTTTGCCAACAGCCATATCATTGGCTATATGCGCACGGTAAAAGCCTATGAGCGTGAGGTAGTGCAGGCTGCGCTCCATGGCGATATTGACGCCGCCATGCGTGCTTTGCTCATCAATCCCCTGGCTGGGGATTATCATAACGCGCGGGCTTGCTTCTACGAGATGCTGGAAGCGCACAGGGCGTATCTGCCCCAGTTCCCCGCGGCAGATAAGGAGTAAGCGATGCATAAGTACGTATTGGGCGTAGACGGCGGCAACACCAAAACCGAGTATTTTCTGTTTACTACGGGCGGGCACATGGTAGACGGCCTGCGCAAGGGCACCTGCAGCCATGAGCGCTTCCCCGGCGGTTATAAAACCGCCAAGCAGGTGATGAACCGGGCAATCCGAGAGCTGCTGTCCCGCCATCGCTTGGGGGTGAACGACCTTTCCGCCGCAGCCTTTGGGCTGGCAGGCGCCGACCTGCCCCATCAAAAAGAAAACCTAACCCGTGTACTGAAAGAGATTGGCTTCACCCGCTTTGAGGTAGACAACGACGGCTTCTTAGGCGTAAAAGCCGGTTGCCGCGCGGGCTATGGCATATGCCACATCAATGGAACCGGCAGTGTGTGCGCCGGTATCGGCATGGACGGCCGCCGCGTACAGGTGGGCGGCATAGGCTCGGAGCTCACGGGCGACGAAGCCGGCGGGCATTACCTGGCGATACGGGCTGTGCGCACGGTATACGACGAGCTGTTCCGTGCATGCCCCCAAACCTCGATGACTGCCCCGGTTCTTGCCCTGCTAAACGTAAGCAAACCCGAGGATATGCTGGAGACCGTATGCCTAATGGAGGGCGATAACACCTTGCCCACCACTGAACTCATGCGCACACTGTTTGAAGCTTGTGACACCGGTGACGCCATGGCCCAGGCTATTGTGCGCCACTGTGCCGAATCTTCGGCGCAAACCACATTGGGTTGCCTGCAACACCTGGACATCACGGGCGAGGCATCCATTGTACAGGCGGGCAGCGTGTGGGCCAGGGCGGAAACCCCGTTGCTGAGCCAATGGTATCGAGAAAAGGTGCAGAAATACGCCAATGTCCCCTGTAAGTTCCATATTCTGAACGAACCGCCCGCCACCGGCGCGGTGCTTTGGGCGTTGGAACTGGAGCGCGGGCAACCTGCCGACGACGACGTAACCAAGCGTGTTTTCGAAGAGGTGCAGGCCTTTAAGGGAAAGCTGCAGCAGGAAGTAACGCCCTGCAACACCCCCGCTCGTTTTTTCAGAAGATTTCAGGTTACGCCCCAGCGTGATCCGGAAAGCCTTGATTAGGGAATAGGGGTTAAGGGTTAGCAGAAAAGCCGCCCGCTTTCCAGGAAAAATAACCCTAGAAAATTGCAGAAGAATGTCGTATAATGGGTATAATGCAACCACATGGAATCTGAAAGGGGGTTTCCTACTTGTATCGATCCGGAAAAATTATCTCTCTCCTGCTTGCCTTGTTGCTCGCGCTGTGCCTGAGCGCCACCATGGTGATGGCTGA
Source organism: Clostridia bacterium (assembly GCA_009784985.1). Classification (GTDB taxonomy): domain Bacteria; phylum Bacillota; class Clostridia; order Christensenellales; family Aristaeellaceae; genus WQXF01. The sequence goes on from WQXF01000065.1 coordinate 2,461, forward strand.
CGAAGTCGCGGACGACATCCAGATGGAACTCACGGCGGAACAAACCATGGCCATCGAACTGACAAAGGAAAATACGCTGGCAGAGATTGAGGCGCTGGCAGACTCCACTAAAAATCCGTGGGTGAAAGAGATACTTGCGCATGCCACTCTCGGAGAGGCCACTGCGGGCGAACCCAATAACAGGGGCGTCATCTCGGTGCTAGTGACAGTGGAATTTCCCCTGCTCGTAAGCGGAGTGGACGCCAAAACCGTATTCGATGGAAGCGATCCGGAAGCCTTTGTCCGCGCTGCGCTGGAAAACGCGCTGGAGGGGAAGGGCGAATATGTGCTTAACGCCACGGTCGCCTTCGCCGAAGACAAAGAACCGGTGTTCAAATGGCACAGCAGCAAGGGTTTCAAAGGTTTCTCTACTGCGCTCAACACCAGGGCCAGGGCGGCAAGCACCTCGTTTTCCGGCAGGCCCATGGTCGCGGCCCTGTCCGCCTATGTGTTTCAGCACCCGGTGCGAGGAGCGAAGCTCGTCCTGACCGACGGCCCCAGGGCCATGACACTGAGCGCCGCCGGGCCCGGCTACACGCGCATGTTGCGGCACGCCACCCGCACCGCATTGCCCCGGGTAGCATACGAAGCCGAAGGCCCCAACACTGAAGCGGACACGATAGCCAGCCTGTTTAATGAGCAGATCGCCGACTTCGGCAACACATTTACCAAAGCAGCAACAAAGAAAGCCGACGACGATCAAGCCTTGTCCCTTACCTTTGATCCCTGGGGGCTGATTGAAGGGGCCAGCGACGAATCAGTCGCGAGCGTTAGAGAACATCACGCCCACTATGGAGAGCGCTACACCGAATCTCTGGATTCGTTCTTCTCAACCGTATCGCAGCTGCCGGATCTGCCCGCCCTGGAGATGCCCAAAACAGAGCAGTTGGTAGGCGAGCGCAGAGGTGTCAAGATCGTTATCATAGCGAAGAAGGGCGAAGGCAACCGGTCGCTCAGCTTCACGAACCTAGAGAACGGCGAACTCAAAGCGCTATGCTTTATCCGCGATGGTGAGCGCTTGACGATCTATCTGCCAGCAGGAGACTATGAGATAGAAACGGGAAGCGGCGATATTTGGTATGGCGAAGAGGTACGCTTTGGTCCCAACATGCTCCCGATCGCCCTATACTATCCCGATTATTTTAGAGTCACCAGCCTTAAAGAAGGCCAATACTGGCGATGGGAAATCACCACACCTGATCTCTTCTACGATATCGACCCCGAAATTCTTCAATACCTTCTTGACTTGGATTTGTAACAGCCGGCCGATGCGGAGCGGTTTGCACGTTTGACACTACTCCCCCGATATGCTAAGCTAAACCGAATGAATTAGCGTATCGGGGGGGTTTTGTGTACACACACCGCCGCCATCTAATCAGCACATTGGATTTCTCGCTGGATGAACAGAACCGTCTGCTGACTCTCGCCCAGCGGATCATGGAATCGCCCGCCGAACATGGGCAACGAATGGGAGGCCGGATCATGGCGTCCCTGTTTTTTGAGCCGAGTACACGCACCCGGCTCAGCTTTGAAAGCGCCATGTTGCGGCTGGGCGGGCAGGTGATCGGCTTTTCGGAGGCGGCATCTTCTTCGGCGGCCAAGGGCGAGAGCCTAAGCGACACCATCCGCGTGGTGAGCCGGTACGCCGACCTGCTGGTGATGCGCCATCCCAAGGAAGGTGCGGCGTTAGTAGCTTCCCAGGCATCGGTTGTGCCGGTGATCAATGCTGGCGACGGGGGCCGGGAACACCCCACCCAAACCCTTACCGATCTGCTTACCATCCTTTCAATCAAAGGCGAAATCAAAGGGCTGACCGTGGGCTGCTGCGGCGATCTAAAGTATGGCCGCACCGTGCACTCGTTGGTAAAAAACCTGAGCCGGTTGGGCGTATCCTTTGTGTTTATTTCCCCGGAAGAGCTGCGGATTCCGGATTCTCTGCGCGCCTTCTTAGATGAAAACAATCTGCAATATACCGAAACCCGCCATATGGAGGAAGCAATGCCCCACCTGGATGTGCTGTACATGACCAGGGTGCAACGGGAGCGCTTCGACAGCGAGCAGGACTACCTTCGCTTAAAGGATATGTACATACTGGACGCAAACAAGCTAAAGAGCGCCAAGCCGGATTTGTGCGTGCTGCACCCTCTGCCCCGGGTGAATGAAATCACCCCCGAGGTAGACGATGACCCCCGGGCCGCCTACTTTGAGCAGGCACGCTGCGGCGTATTTGCACGCATGGCGTTGCTGTTGATGCTTTCGGGTGTGGAACCGGGGTTGCTTCCTGTCCAAACGCAAACCACCCTGTCTACAAACACTATTGTGTGCAAAAATCCACGCTGCATTACCTCGGTGGAACCGATGCTGGCCCATGCATTTCACCCGCACAACGCAGAAACACGCACCTACCGATGCGCGTATTGTGAGGGCGATGTGAAGGGCATTGAAATATGACCTACGCATAATATTCATCCAACACCCGCTGCACCGTATCGTTCCAGGCGATCAAATTCTGAGGCCGGTATGACACGGTGCTGATGTCCTTTAGCACAAGCTCGTAAGGGCAACCGTGGCGTTTGCAGGCTTCTACAATTTTGATGATCTCTTTACGTACCGTCTGGGTGTCAAAAGGCGACACTACCAGGGCAGGGTTGGGTTTTGCGGCGAATACGTACGCCCCGCCGATTTGCTCTGCACAGGAGTCCACATCGGCCCATGGGCTTACGCCGATTTTGCGCATGTTGGGCACCGTTTTGAGCCGGGGAATGAGCCTATCCAAGGATTCGCAGCAGCCATAGTACGATAGCCCACAGCGCGCCATCAGGGGGCGCATATAATTTAGATCAAACTCCTCGTGCATGTCCGGCGAGATGGCGCCAAACAACTGCGCCATACCCCGGAACCACACGCCGTCGAGTTTTGCGATCCCATGGGAATCGGTGAACCCGTCTACATAGGGCGGGGTGCAGTGCAGGTCGCCGGGCCGGGCTTCCAGCAAGCCCAGCGCCTCCATCTGCTCAGCTTGGGTTGTGTAGAACTCGGTGAACCTGGCGATGATCCTGTGCACAAAATCCGGACGCTCTACCAGGTCGATCAGGATCGGCTCCACGCCCCGGTACCGGTTGATTTCATCCCAGGGCGCGTGATACACCGAATGCCCGCGCAGTTCGGCAGGCAAGGCATCGCCCAAAAGCTCTTGGGTTTGAGCCAGATTCCGGCGGTCGGCCTCCGGGTCGGCGGTGATCACCGGGGATGTGAGCGCGTCCAGCTTTGCGTCTGTGTCCAGCTGATCCAAATAGGCGTGGGAGATGATATGGTTGGCCTGATCGGTGATGATCGTACGCTCCGCAACCGCCAGCCCAACGCCGGTGTTGTGGCAGGCTTTTTGTACCGGATACACCGGCTCCAGCACCATATCGGCCTGAAAGTACTTCCAGGCAAATAGCTTTTGCCGCAGATAACACTCGATCTGCCGGGCCAGAGGCTCCTGGCATTGGCAAACAAGCTGGCCGTCGATGTCCATCTCGTTCCAAGGAATCTCGCCGATCCACACGGGAGGGCGGCCTGGCTCCAAGCCGTTGACCCGCCGGATGCGTTGCTCCCGTTCACGGTTCACGGGCAGCTCAGCCAGCTCCCGATATCGTTTTGCCAACTCCCGTAAGACGACAGTATCATTCAGAGGCACCGGCCTCACATCCCTCTTGTTTGTTTTTGCCCAGGGTTAGCGTGATCACAACCAGCGCCAGCGGGAAAATCGTGCTGAGCAAAATACCGGTTTGCAGGGGCGATCCGTTGATCCAGCTCAAAAAACTCAAAGAGCCCTGTTCGGCGCGATCAGCCACCATCCCGGCCAGCCAAGGCCCGGCGGAGCAGCCGATATGCCCAAAGACGGCCAATATGGCAAACATGGTAGCGCCGCCCATGGGAAAACGGGCGGCAGTGAGGCTGCATGTGCCCGGCCAGAAAATGCTGACCGAAAACCCGGTAAGGGCGCAGGCCGCCATGCCTATGGCCGGACTGGGCGCAAGGCTAAGCGTTAGGTAGCAGGCCACACATAGCACGCCGCTAAACAGCATAAAGGCCCGCAGATTGATCTTATGGCCCCGCAGGCCGTACAACAACCTGCCCAAGCCCATGGTGAGCGCAAACAGGCAGGGCCCCAGCAAATCCCCCCACACCTTGGGCAGGCCCAGGGCCTGCTCCGCAAACATGGAGGCCCACTGCGCCACCGTAAGCTCCGAGGCGCCGGCGCAGATCATCAGCAGCAGCATGGCGTAAAAGGCGGGCCGGGTAAGCAGGGCCCGTGGTTTGGTGCGCCGGGTATCGGATATCATTTCGGTGAGGGGCACTCGGGCAAAGGCCACGGCATTGGCCAGGGGCAGCGCACACCAAGCCAGGGGCAGCACCCACCAGCGGGAGCGGTCGATCCGCGATAAGAGCAGGGTGCTAAGCAACACCACCAGCAGGGTACCCCAGCAATAAAAGGAATGCACCATGGCCATGGACGCGGCCTTGGCGTTTGGTGGGTTGGGCAGGGATTCCACCAGCGGGCTTACAAACACCTCGGTAAACCCGCCGCCGATTGCGTACACCACGGCGGCCACACACAGGCCGATGTACGCGTTGCTGAGCACCAGCGGCAACACACCCAGCAGCACAAGCCCCACCGCACAGAGTATGTGGGCCGCCACCAACGGCACGCGGTAGCCCATCTTGTCGGCATAACGTACGCACACCACGTCCACAAGCAACTGTGTGCAAAAGTTAAACAGCACCAGCGACCCAAGCTGCTCGTAGGACAACCCGAATTGTTGCCGGAACACAATAAACAGCAGGGGCGGCAGGTTATTGATGGCCGCCTGGGTCATAAGCGCGGCGGAGCAGGCACGGCGTGTGCCCCGGTATGAAACGGAAGTTGTTGTATGCAAGGGGACCTCCTTAACAGTTACAAGTTATGAGTTACAAGTTACAAGAAAAAACCGCGAGGGATAATTCGGAATACCCAGCCTGTAGTATTTGACACGGCCCCCTCCGTTTCCTCTTGTAACTTGTAACTCATAACTTGTAACTCACTAAACCAACTGCTCCAGCGCCCGGTGCATCTCACGCAACACACGGTTGGGCAACGAACCTCCCAGCCATCGCTTTTGGGCCTCGGCCGCCTGATAAAACAACATGCCAAAACCGCCCACGCACTTGACCCTTTGCGCCCTGGCCATGGCCAGCAGGCGGGTCTCCGGTGGGTTATACACGGCATCAAATACCGCTTGGCAGCGGGCCACCACGGCCTGGGATACCGGGCAGCCATCCACATCGGGGAAGGTGCCCAGGGGCGTGGCGTTGATGAGCAGATCGTATTCCTCTCCCCCACCCTCCAGCTCTTCCAAAGAGATCAGTTGGATGCGGGCACTCCCGTCGGGCTGCAGGGCCGCCAGATCAGCTACCAGGCCCTCGGCCCGCTTAGGATCCCGCACGGCCACGGTCACATTGCCTTCCCGCCGCAGCAGCTCATAGGCGGCAATGCGTGCGGTTCCGCCGCCGCCCACGATCACCGTAGAGGCGTCGTCCAGGCTCACCAGGGCTTCCTCTAGGGCGCGGATCAGGCCAATGCCGTCGGTGTTGTACCCGGTGAGGGCGCCGCTCTCGCTTACGGTAACGGTATTCACCGCGCCGCAGGCCGAGGCCGTGTCGTCCAGCTCATCCAACAAGGGGATGATGGCCTCCTTGTACGGGATGGTGACGTTAAAGCCCGCAAAGCTTTGGCGGAGCACGTCTACCGCGCTGGCCAGGGAGTAGGCGTCCACGGTGAGTGTGATGTACACGGCGTTTACGCCCCGTGCGGCCAGCAGGGTGTTGTGGATTTGGGGCGACCAGGTGTAGGGCAGGCTTGCGCCCAGCAGGGCGAATTTGCGGGTGGCGGCGTTGATGCGGGTGTCGATTTGGGGGGCATACTTGGTTGGCATGGTGATCCTCCCGTTGGTTATGGTTCGTTGTTGATAAAGATGTAGGGTAGGTTGTTGTCTTTGGCGTATTGTTCGGCGTAGGTGCCTTCGGTTACGGTTAAGATAAGCTCGTCGCAATCATAGAATGCACCGCCGCAAATGTCCAACACGCTGGCTGGGATCGTCACGCTGGTTAAGTTGCTGCACTGATAGAATGCAAAGGTGCCGATGCTCGTCACGCTGCTTGGGATGGTCACGCTGGTTAAGCCGGTACACCCGGCGAACGCCCATGTTCCAATACTCGTTACGCTGTCCGGGATGGTCGCGCCGGTTAAGGCGGTACAATCCTGGAACGCTCCATCGCCAATACGCACCACTCCTTTTGGAATCGTATACGAGCCGCCCCTGCCCCCAGGGTAGGAAACGATCATTTTCTGTTGTTTGTCAAAAAGAACACCGTCCATGTCCTCATAGATCGGATTGTTCGAGGACACAGTGATATAGGATAGAGCGCTCCCATAAAATGGATTTTTCCCGATATCTGTGACACCATCTGGGATCGTTACGCTCGTTAAGCTGCTGCACGCAGAGAAAGCAGCGATGGCGATGCTCACCACGCTGTCCGCAATCGTCACGCTGGTCAAACCACTGCAACCGGCGAATGCTGAATCACCGATGCTCGTTACGCCGTCGGGGATGGTCACGCTCGTTAAGCCAGTACATCCATAAAACACCCCACCGGCGATACTCGTCACGCTGCCTGGGATGACCACGCTGGTTAAGCCGCTACATCCATCAAACGCCCCACTCCCAATACTCGTTACGCTGTCAGGGATCGTCAAGCTGGTTAAGCCAGTGCATCTGCCGAACGCCCAATATCCAATGCTCGTCACGCTATCAGAGATGGTCACGCTGGTTAAACCATCACTTCCATAAAACGCCCCCTCGCCGATAAGCAGCATACCTTCAGGTATCGCATACGCACCTTCCCGAACGTTGGGGTAAGAAACCAGCTTTTTTTCCTGCATATTCAAAAGCACGCCATCAATGTCCGCATATATCGGATTGTTGGGAGACACGCTGATATACGATATCGAACTCTCCGCAAATGGATTCAGGCCGATATCGGTCACGCCAGCGGGGATGGATACGCTGGTTAAGCTGGTACACCCTTGGAACGCCCAGGTACCGATGCTTGTCACGCTGTCCGGGATCGTCACGCTGGTTAAGCTGCTACACTCTGCAAACGCCGAGCCACCAATGCTCGTCACGCTGGTTGGGATCGTTATGTCGGTCAAACCGCTACATCCACGAAACGCCTCATAGCCGATGCTCACCACACTGTCCGGGATCGTCACACTGGTTAAGCCAATGCATCCCAAAAACGCCCAGGCGCTGATTTGCGCTACGCCATCTGGGATCACCAGGGTGGTCAAACCCTCGCACCCAGAAAACACTCCTTCCCCTATGCTTTTTACACTGTTTGGGATGGTTAAACCAGTTAAGCCGACGCAATCAGAGAACGCCCAATCCCCAATGCTCGTTACACTATCAGGGATGGTCACGTCGGTTAAGTCGCCATGTCCAGAAAACGCACGATCGCCGATGAGCAGGACACCCTCGGGAATCGTATAGGAGCCGTCCCAAGCACCAGCATAAGAAACTAGCATTTTCTGCTGCTTGTCAAAAAGCACACCATCAATATCCTCATATATCGGATTATTGGCGGACACATTGATAGATAATGCAGTACAACTTGCAAATGGATTTACCCCAACATTTGTTACGCTGTCTGGGATCGTTATACTGGTTAAGCTGCTGCATCCATAGAACGCCTCGTTGCCGATTCGCATTACGCCCTCAGGAATTATCACGCTGGTTAAGCGAGAACAATCATAGAATGCCCATTCGCCGATTTGTGTTACGCCCTCAGGGATCGTCACGCTGGTTAGATCGCGACACCAAAAGAACGCCCCGAAGCCGATACCTGTCACCTCATACCCATCTAACTCACTCGGGATCAACAAATCGCCTTCCGGCTCCACTACAAACCCCGTAATGACCGCACCGCCGTCTTCCAGCACATACTTCCACTGCCCGTACACGTCCACGTTAGCCGCATCGGCGCCTGCGTCAGTGATAAAAATGTATGGCAGATTATTGTCCTTTGCGTATTGTTCAGCGTAGCTGTCTTCGGTTACATATAAGGTGATGTTGTCGCACTCGCGGAACGCATCCCTGCCGATTTGCATTACACTAGCAGGGATTGTCACGCTGGCCAAACGCTCACACCAGGCAAACGCCATCTCGCCGATACTCGTCACACCATCGGGAATGGTCAGGCTGGTCAAGCGAGTACATCCGGCGAACGCCTCATCGCCAATGCTCGTCACACTGCCCGGGATAATCAAGCTTTGTAGACCGCTATCAGCAAACATTCCATAGCTAATACTCGTTACGCCGTCGGGAATGGTTAATTGGGCTAAGCTGGTACAATCCATGAATGCCTCAGCACCGATTTGCACTACGCTATCCGAGAGATTTACGCTGGTTAAAGCATCACACTCAGCGAACGCCCTCTCACCAATGCTCTTTACACCGTCCGGGATCGTCACGCTGGTCAAGCCCATGCGCCAAAAGAACGCCCCGAAGCCGATACCTGTCACCACATACCCATCCAACTCCCCCGGTATCACCAAATCCCCACGCGGTTCCACCACATACCCCGTAATAACCGCCCCGCCATCCTCCAACACATACTTCCACTGCCCGCTAGCATCCGTTCGCTCTTCGGCTATCGCAAACGGCATCACCACCACAACCAGCAAACACACAACCAACAAGGCAAACCTGCGAATCACCACACGCCCCCCCCCGTTTCCTCAATCTTATTATTAACGTGAATCAAGTCTCGCCGTCTTTCGTAGGGGCGGATTCCATATCCGCCCCAAACATGCTGTGCAGACAAACGAAATAAGGGCGGGCGAAAATGGATTTCGCCCCTACTACCCCCGCATCATTGCCCCAAACCGCTCCTCACAAACCCGCACAATCCCCTCAAACACCGGCCCAATATCCCCATCCCCCAGCGTGCGCTCGGCATGGCGGAATACCAGCGAAAAAGCCACAGACTTTTTGCCCTCGCCCACTTGCGCCCCCCGGTACACGTCAAACACCTCCACCCGCTCCAGCAACGATGTCCCGGCCTCGGCAATGGCTTCTACCACTTGGCCTACAGGCGTTTGTTCGTCCATCACCAGGGCCAGGTCGCGGGTTACAGCAGGGAACCGGGGCAGCGGCGCGACTTTGTCCACGGCGCGCTCCAGGGCAAACAGCAGCTCCACATTCAGTTCGGCCAGCAAGGGACGGCGGGGCAACTCAAAGGCATCACATACCTCGGGATGCACCTCGCCCAACGTGGCAATGGGCAAATCACCAGCCATCAACGTAGCCGAACGGCCCGGATGGTGGTACGGCTGCCCGCCCACAACGATCCGGCAGGCCACGCCAAACTGCCGCAGCAACTCGGTAAGTACATCGCGGAGTTGATAGAAATCCATGGCGGCCCCGTATCCGCCCACACAAAGGGTCCAATTCTCGTTGGGCAACTCGCCGGGCTTGCGGGCGGAGGTATCAAACACGGGCGCTACTTCAAACAGCGCGGCCCGGTCATTGCCCCGGCTGAAGTTGAGCGCCAGCATACCCAGCATGGAGGGCGCCAGGGAGGCGCGCATCACGCCGGTATCCTCGCCCAGGGGGTTAAGCAGTTTAAGCTGGTTGAGGCGGGGATCATCCCCGGCCAGCCGCAGCTTTTCGATGATTTTTGGGCTCACAAAGGAGAAACTGATGGCCTCGTAATACCCCATGGCGGTGAGCACCCGCTTGATTTTGTCCCTGGCGTGGATGCGCGGGCTTTTCCCGCCGCCGGTGCTCTGGCCGCGCAGGGTGGTGGGCTGCAGATGCTCGTAGCCGTGGAAACGTAACACTTCTTCGCATAGGTCGGCTTCCATCTCCACGTCTTGGCGGAAGGCTGGGGCTTTTGCGTGCAGATCATCACCTTTGAGTTTCACATCAAAGTGTAGCGCTTTTAGGATGCGCATCATCTCCTCGCCGGGGATGTCTACGCCTGCGCGCCTGCTGATGCGGCGGACAGAGGCAGCAATCCACGGCAACTCGATGGGCTTGGGATAGTTGTCGTACACACCTTCGATCACGTCACCGGCATCCAACAAGCGGATCAGCTGGCACGCGCGATCCATGGCCTCCCGTGCCGTGGCCGGGCTTACGCCCTTTTCAAACCGGCTGGACGATTCGGTGCGCAGCCCCAGCACACGGGAGGTGACGCGCACGCTGGTGCGGTCAAAGGCCGCACATTCAAACAATAGGGTGCGGGTGCCTTCAGCGATTTCGGACTCCTCGCCGCCCATCACACCGGCCACGCCGGTGGCCCTGTCGTTGTCGGCAATCACCAGCATCTCGGGGGTAAGGGCACGATCCTTGCCGTCCAGGGTACGCAGCGTCTCGCCTGGGCGGGCCCGCCGCACCACAATGGCCCCGTCGCGCACCTGGCTTAGATCAAAGGCGTGCATGGGGTGGCCGGTTTCCAGCATCACGTAATTTGTGATGTCCACCACGTTGTTGATGGAACGCACACCGGCGGCGTGGAGCGCGGCACGCATCCACAGGGGCGAGGGCGCGATGCGCACATTGGTCACCACCCGGCCCACATAGCGGGGGCAAAGGGTATCGTCTTCCACCCGGATGCGCACAAAATCTTCGATTTTGCCGGGCACGGTGTCCACTGTGATATGGGGCTTGCGGAACTCGGCGCCCATGGCGGCAGCCGTCTCCCTGGCGACGCCCCACACGCACTGGCAATCGGGCCGGTTGGCCAATATCTCAAAGTCGATCACCTGATCGTCGATGCCCAGGATGGGTCGCACATCGGCTCCCAACGGATAGTCCTCGGCAAAAAGCAGGATGCCCTCCTCCCCTACCGATGGATACAGATCCACGGGCACACCCAGCTCCGGGCCGGAGCACAGCATCCCCTGGGATACCACGCCCCGCAGCTTGCCCTCACGGATTTGTTTGCCCCCCGGCAACTCCGCGCCATCTACAGCCACGGGCACCAGATCGCCCGCCGACACATTGGTTGCGCCGGTTACGATTTGCAGCGTCTTTTTGCCCACGTCCACCTGGCAGATGAGCAAATGATCCGAATCTCCGTGGGGCGTCACAGACAGGATCCGCCCCACGATCACGTTTTGTACTTGAGAGGCCATATCCTCAATGCCTTCAACGCTGGTGCCGCGCATGATCATCTCATGCTGGTAAGCAGCCAAATCCATGGGGATGGGCGCGTATTGTTCCAGCCATTTTTTGCTGACTTTCATTTTCTTCTCCTTCTAAATGGAACTGTTTATCGGAATTGCCTTAAGAAACGCATGTCGCCCTCGAACATCAGGCGCAGGTCTTGTACGCCGTATCGCAGCAATGCGATACGGTCCAAGCCCATCCCAAAGGCAAAACCGCTGTATTTTTGGCTATCGATGCCACAAAGCTCCAGCACCTTGGGGTTGACCATGCCCGCGCCCAGCACCTCGATCCAGCCGGTGCCCTTGCAGACGCGGCAACCTTGCCCGCGGCAGCTTACACAAGTTAAGTCCACCTCGGCCGAAGGTTCGGTAAAGGGGAAAAAGGATGGGCGGAAGCGGGTGGCGATGTCCGGGTCGTAGAGCCGCTTGGCAAAGGCATCCAGCGTGCCCTTTAGGTCGCCCATGGTCACATCCTCGTCGATCATCAGGCCCTCCAGTTGATGGAACACCGGGGAGTGGGTGGCGTCGAACTCGTCGGCGCGGTACACCCGGCCCGGACACACAATACGAATCGGCGGCTTGCGCTCCAGCATGGTGCGGGCCTGCACCGGGGAAGTGTGGGTGCGCAGCACAATGTTCTCTTCGATATAGAAGGTATCTTGCGCGTCGCGGGAGGGGTGGTTTTTAGGCAGGTTAAGCAGCTCAAAGTTGTACAAATCCAGCTCCACCTCCGGCCCCTCCACGGCCTCAAAGCCCATGCCGGTGAACACGTCCAGTATCTCGTCCAGCGCCAGGTTGATGGGATGCAGGTTGCCCAAGCGGCGCTCCCACATGGGCTGGGTCACGTCGATGGTTTCACGGGCCAGCGCTTCGGTGCGCTCATGGACGGCGATGCGCATGGCCAGGGTATCCAGCCAGCCGGCGGCCTTCTCCCGGGCGTCGTTGATCAGCTGGCCGATGGCAGGCCGCTCCTCGGGCGGAACCTGGCCCAACACACGCATCAGCGTGGTGATCTCGCCCTTGCGTCCCAACACGCGCAGGCGCAGCGCCTCCAGCGTTTGGGAATCCACCACCTCACATAAGTCAGCCTGCAAGTGCTCCAGCAAATGATCGATGTTCTCTTGAATGTTCATGCTCCCTCTCCCTTTCCCAAATAAAAACACAAAAAAACACTTTCATCCCCCATGGGACGAAAGCGTATTGTTTCGTGGTACCACCCACATTCACCCCGCGTTTATACAAAACGTAGGGCCTCGCTTTGATAACGGGCGCGTGCCCGGCCCGGCCTAGGCTTGAAAAAGCTTCAGCGGAGCGGCTCCGGAGTGAATTTCCCGCGAACGATCCGGGCGGCTTTCAGCCAGCGGCCAGCCCTCTCTTTCGGATAGCCCTTTACGCAGGCATTGTCTCCATCCTTGCCTTTGTGCTTTGTTGGGAGATAGTATAGCATTGGCGGGGGCGGTTGGCAAGAAAAAACTTGATAAAACGAAACGATTAGGATAAAATAAAGTGTATCTTATTTTATCCTAGATTTGTCCTTTGCCAAGACTGCGATGACCGGGAAAATGTAGGGGCCGATGCCCTCATCGGCCCGCGATACTTGACCATAACACGAAACGTGCGGGGCGATGAGGGCATCGCCCCCTACAAAGGAGCACGCCATGAAATATATCAATAGAAGCCTGGAACGAAAATTCACCCGCATGAGCGCTTTTTTTAAAGCCGTGCTTGTAACAGGC
>WQXF01000066.1 GCA_009784985.1 Clostridia bacterium
AAAAGAAAAAGGACGTAATGGCCCAGGAGCGGGCCTATTTTATCCATGGATTGGTGGAAAACGGAGAGGTGATCGTGCCCGGCGCGGTGCGGCGGGGCGTGCCCCAAGACATAGCCGAGCGTATATTCGAAGAGATGAGCGCCTTTGCTTCCTACGCGTTTAATAAATCCCACGCGGCTGCTTACGGCGTGCTGGCCGTACAAACCGCCTGGCTCAAGCTGCATCATCCCATCGAATTTATGGCCGCGCTGATGAACAGCGTAACCGGCAATAGCGCCAAGATCGCCGTATACATTCAATACTGCCGCAAGCACGGCATCCCGGTGCTGCCGCCGGACGTCAACCGTTCAGCCCGTGCGTTTGGCGTGGATGCCGATGAGAAGGGCACAACCGGCATCCGTTTTGGCCTGGGCGCGGTGAAAAACTGCGGCCACGGCGCCATCAACGCCATCGTGTCCGCGCGGCAAGAGAGAGGCGTGTTTAGCTCCCTCTACGACTTTGCCGACCGGGTGGATGCCGACCAGGTGAACAAGCGGGTGGTGGAGAGCCTGATCAAGGCTGGGGCTATGCCTTTTGAAGGGGCAAATCGCCACCAGCTCTTGAATGTATACGAAAAAGCCATGGAGAGCGCCAGCCAGCGCCAGCGGCGCAACATAGACGGCCAGATGTCGCTATTTGAAGGCGGAGGCGAAATGGCCGCCCCGCCGCCCTTACCTCCTTTAGAAGACTTTCCCCTGCCCGCCAAGCTGGCCATGGAGCGGGAGGTGACCGGGGTGTACATCTCCGGCCATCCCCTGGACGCCCACCGGGAACTGCTGGAACAGCTAGAAGTAAACACGGCGTGGATCGAGGAGCTGCAGCAAACCCCCGAGGCCATGTTACGTTACGATGGCATCACCACACACATGGGCGGTATCGTGGCCGAAATCCACAGCAAGTCCACCAAAAGCGGCGGGCTGATGGCCTTTTTGACGCTGGAAGACCTTACGGGGCAAATCGAGGTGCTGGTGTTCCCACGGGTGTACGATCAGTACTTTACCACCCTTACCGTGGATGCCATGCTGATGCTCCACGGCAAGCTGTCCGTACGGGAGGATGAGGCCCCCAAATTACTGCTGGACAGCGCCGTGCCACTAGATCAAACGGCAGCCGGAGGCGTGCCAAAACCCAGGCCTGCGCCCAAATCAGAACCTGAACTTGTGCTGTTTGAGCAGGCCGTACCCACACAAAAGCTGTGCCTCAAGGTGCCCACCAAGGCGGATTTTGAAACCCTTTCGCCGCTGCTGCAAGGGATGCCCGGCGGCGTGCCGGTGCTGATCCGTTTGGCCGACAGCGGCGAAGCCCTCAAAGTTCCGCGGGAGCTGTGGGTTACGCCCTCCCCAGCCCTGATGGGCTCACTGATGGATAGGCTGGGCCAAGCCAACGTAAGATTAAGCTAAAAACACTAAAAATAGGCCAAAAAGCATAAGAAAAGCATTGAGTTTTGCATGCGATTATGGTAGAATATCTTTTAGTGTTTGTTGCAAGAGGTGAAACAAATTGCCTGATATAGGCGTACTGCTTTTGTTTACCGCGTCGATGCTGGTTTGTGGCATACTCATTTATTTGATCACCATATTAAGGGCCGGTGATACCCGGGACCGGCGGATGCGCAGTTTTTTGTATGTGTGCATTCAAGTGCTAGGCTGGACGTTGCTTAACGCCATCACAACGGTGATCGATCCGGTGTATTTTCCCTATGTTTTTACTGCCAAGCTGGTGTTTGTATGCATCGTTCCTTTTGGGCTTTTTTGGTTCATTCTGCATTTTACCGAATCCAAGCTCGTTAATCTCCGCTGGCTGCGGGCCACGGTTGTTTTCCTGCCCGCTATAGACAGCCTGTTTATGATCACCAACCCGTTGCACGGGCTGGCCCTTCTTAACTATGACTTTCCTATCCCTGGCAAGGCGTTCTTTTTCTGGATTCATACCGGAATGGATGTAGCGTTTATTGTTATTGCTTACGTTATTTTGTTCCGCTACATCATCAAGAATTTTTGGCAGCGCCCGTTTATGCTTTTTACCGGTATTGTGGCGGTATTTCCTTATGCGCTAAACGCCCTGTATAGCCTGGACCTAATCCCCTTTAAGCACGATATCACGCCCATTGGGGTGTTCTTTACCATTATCGTATTGGCATATTCGGCGTATTCTACACAAATATTTCATAATAAAGCCACGGTTGTGAACAACATGTTTGATTCGCTGCAAGACCCGGTTGTGATTATGAACAAAGACGGGTACGTGGTGGAGAGCAACGATGCCATGCGCGATTTCTTCCCCGCATTTAAGCCCGTATTTGGCAAAACCACCGCCCAGGACTTTATCGATCTGCTCAAAACCCAGGTAACCTCCAGTGCCCCCCCGGGCTTGCTTGACACAGTAAATCCCTCCCAAAAAGAAAATATAAGCGGCGAATTAAACGTATTGGTAAACGGCATGTTTAAGACCTTTACATTTTCTTGGCTGGTAGACCAAACCCATGGCAAAAACGCCACATACATCATCACCTTGATGGATGTAAGCGAGTACCGCGCCATGATCAGCCAGATCGACCAGAAAAACAAACATCTTACCGATCTAAAGGAATTGGCGGAGAGCGCCTCCCAGGCAAAGGGCGATTTTTTGGCCCGTATGAGCCACGAGATTCGTACCCCCATGAACGCCATCATCGGCATGACGCAAATCGCCAAGGGCAGCGGCAGCGTGGAGCGCATGGACGAATGCCTTTTGAAAATAGAGGACGCATCGGCGCACCTGCTTGGGGTGATCAACGACATTTTGGATATGTCCAAAATTGAGGCGGACAAGCTGGAATTGTTTGACACGGAATTCGATTTTGCCAAGATGCTAAACCGGGCCGCAAATGTCGCACACTTCAAAATCGAAGAAAAAAAACTGGTGTTTAACATCCATATCGACGAGGGTATGCCAGCCTTTATCATAGCGGACGAACAGCGCCTGGTGCAGGTGATCACCAATTTGCTGTCCAACGCCATCAAATTTACCCCCGAGCAGGGTACAATTACGCTGTCAGCTCGCCCGATAAGCCAAACAAACGACAACTGCACCATTGAGATTCGTGTAACCGATACAGGCATCGGCGTTATGCCCGAGCAGCAGGCCGGGCTCTTTAATTCCTTTGAGCAGGTGGACGGCGGCATCTCGCGCAAGTATGGCGGCACCGGGCTGGGATTGGCTATTTCGAAGCATATTGTGGAGATGATGGGCGGACGGATCTGGGTGGAATCCGATGGCGCTACCGGCTCGGACTTTGCGTTTACCATCCAGGCCCGCCGGGTGTCACAGAATGATCCACAAGGGTCATCCCCTTTGGATGAAATGGAAGACGCCGCCTGGGAAGAATCCCCCGGGTTGTTTGCCGGAAAAAACATCCTGGTGGCCGAAGATATCACCATCAATCAAGAGATCGTGGCAGCGTTGCTGGAACATACGGGTATCGGCATAGACTTTGCCCAAAACGGCGTGGAAGCATGCGCTATGTTCGCAAAAAACCCCCAGCGCTATCAGCTTATTTTTATGGACATACAAATGCCACAAATGGACGGTTACGAGGCCACGCGCACCATCCGCCAAATGGATATTCCCCACGCCCAGGCCATTCCCATCATTGCCATGACCGCCAACGCATTCCGTGAAGACATTGAAAAGTGCTTAAGCGTTGGCATGAACGGACATCTTGCCAAACCTGTGGAGATTGACAAGATAATAGGGATGCTAAAGGAGCATTACTTGACAGGCGGATGACCCATCCGTATAATAAAAAAGCACCTGGAGGAGTATCGAAGTGGTCATAACGGCCTCGACTCGAAATCGAGTAATCCTGTAAAAGGGACCGTGGGTTCGAATCCCACCTCCTCCGTTGTTAAGGACAAATCCGAACCCAAGCCAATCTTTGTTGGCGAGGCGTTCGGATTTGTTATTTATTTCGGATGAACTCCAGGCAAACAAAAAAGGAGCGGCGCAACTGCATAAAAACAATTGCGCCGCCCCTTTGGGTCATTTGCTGGTTACACCGAAACAAGCCCTAGCCCTCAGCTTCAGAAGCTTCAATGATTTTAACATTGTCCAATTCCGACTGAAACTGAAACGCTTCAAATGTTTTGTCTTCCGTCAATCCCCTGACAGGCACAGATAAGCTAATCAGAAGCGCCTGATTTGTCAAAAGATTGCCCACAAAATCCGGCGGCAGAGCAAGCTTTACGATGGCTATTTCCATGTCGGTAACATCCGTTTTCAGTCTGATTGTCAGCGCAAGTTCTGAAACGGGCTTTTCGTGCCGATTGATGATAATGCCTGTTATCGCCATCTTTCTGTCGATATGCGCATAGATGCCTCTTAGCGGGACGAAATAGAGCGTGGGCGTATCTAGCTTCAAATCCGTTTCGTCCAAATAGTTTTGAACCGTCTGCAAATCTGCTTTCAAAGCTTCCTCTTTTGAGTCGCGAAGATACGCAGGCAATACGGCTGATATGCTATGTTTCACTTTTTCTTGCCTCCCTCGCTTAATCAATCCAATTTCGGATTGCCGTCAAAATGGAATTGAGCGTTGCTCTCAGATTGCCGAGGATTCCTTGCTGGCGGAATATCTCGTTTTCGTACGCTGTCCTTTGATTGTTTACGATGGCCATGTTTCGGTCGACTTGATTGACAACCGTTCGGAGATTATCTTGATTGTTTCCCAATAAAAACTGCTGATACTCGGTATACAGATCGCCATTCCACAACGGATAGCGTTCGCCCGCAAAGCCTCTCATGCCACGCTGAAACTGCTGCATATCGGACTTTGCGTCTTTCATATCGCGATGTATCCTGCGCAAGTCATCCACTTTTTCTTGCAGTGAAGCGACTTGCGTTTCGCAACGTTGTATATCGTTGCGAGTATTATCGCGCCGCCGATGCAGATTTGCTAAAGACATTTGGATTCTCCTCTCGTGAATGAATATTTATTATTATGTAATATCGAACTCGACGGCCGTAACATCAATCATTTCAGAAATAAATTGATACGCTTCAAACGTTTTGTCCTCTTCCAAGCCACGCACAGGTACGGTAAAAGTAAGAAGCAGTGCCTCATCAGTTTGAAGTGTTCCTACAAAATCCTGCGGAAGGTCAAATGTGATAGTTGCTATCTCCATGCCAGCGACGTCCGCTTGCATCCTAATTCTCCCTGAAAAAGATTGGAGCGGATTTGCGTGCCGATTTACAAAAGCGCCAAACAACAACATCTCTTGGTTCATATGCGTGTAGGCGCCCCTGAGCGGAATAAAATGAAGCGTGGGGGAACCAAGGTCCAGCTTTGTGCTGTCGAAATATGCTTGCGTGATTTGCAAGTCTGCCTCTAATCCTTCTAATTCGCCGCTTTCGGCAGCCCTTTCCCGAACGGACATAGGCAGTACGACCAAAATGTGGCTGTTTGTACCTGCATCCATGGATGCAGTGCAAGCAGAAAGGCCGAGTAACGCAATGATACACAGACAAATCATCGGCCGTTTGGAATTCAATTTCTTCATCGCATGTTGCTCTCCCTCTTACTGCTCAAAACAACGGGAACTTCCTACCACAACCACCAGAAAGGATTGAAGCTGGGGACAGGGATTGTCAAATCAACTCCAAGCCCCAAAAACGCGGCCACTTCTCCGGTTACCGTCACAACATTCAAAGAAGCCGGACCTGCCGACCAAACATTTACCGATGAAATGCTGCCGCTTGCACCTACGCCGACACTCCCGGAAACACCAACGCCAAATAGATTTGTTGTGCCCCCATTTGTAGTTGGAACCTCAAAAATCCCCCCCCCAACTGTGCCCGTTGCCAAGTTTGCCTCTGCGCCCAAACCAATTTTGAAATCATTTCGACTTTCAAATTCCATTGTGGCAAAAGCGTCAGCAGAAAGTAGGCTTCCTTCACCTGTAAGTGACAGAAAACCTTGGCCGATGGTTATGGATCCATCGCCGCTCAAAACCGCACCCTTACCCGATAAATTAAACCCTTTGTAGTCATCGGACCAACCGACTTTTGCAGAACCATCTAAATGTAAAAAATTGAGGGTGCCTTGGCCTGAAACAAATTTGGAGTCAAATCCTCCCTGAAGCGAGAATGCCGACCCGCCTGCCCCCATTGAGAGAACGCCGTCATTCAAACTAAAATGTGCATGCCCGCTCAAAGCACTCATACCCAAATACACAAAAGCATCCGCGTTGCCAGCAACCCATTGGTCTTCCCAAACCGCCCCATATCCGCTCACATAAATAAAGGGGTCATTGATCCACAGTTCCAATAACACGTTGCCGCTGACAGGGTTAAACCACTCCTTGCTGTCGAGACCATCAAGCGGTATCCGCGTGAAGTCAACTCTTGTTCCAGTGTAAAACTCGGACAAAAACCGCCGCATGTCTGACCGCATACCATTTAGTTTGGTTTTGAACTGATTCACGCTTGCTTCGGCTCTGGTATCAGACTGTTGCATGGAGGTATGAATGTCATTTAAGCGTGTTCGCAATTCACGGAAATCGCTATCCACATTTTGCTCCTGAAGGGGAAGCAAATCAACGTACGCCCGTGCGCGTCTGTTGATGCCCCCCACATGAAACATCAAATCATCAAAGCGCCTGCGTCTTGTAGTCAGCGCATTTGGCACGATATTCAAAACGGTGTCGTCATTTACAACGCCTCGATCGGAACGCTCCATCTCGAAAAAGCTTTCGGCTACCGTGTTGCAGGTTTCTTTCAATTCGTTGGATAAATCCAGAATCCGATTGATGAAGTGTATGGCTACGGCTTCAATATATGCCTTAAAAGCATCGGCACTGCCGCCTCTGAAGTTTTGGCTCCGCACGAGCATATACGCCTGCTTGAACTGCTCATAAAGCGCCCCCTGCAACTGATCTGCGTAGGCATTGGTAACCCTGCGCATATCCTGTAATTCTCTGTTTTCAAATGTTGACATACGCTACCTCCTACTCATTAAGCCTTGCGAAATTCCGCGGTCAGCGGCCAACCAATCGCTGATTAGCGATTGTAACGTATGTGCGTCCTTGTGCAAAAGGTCGGAAAATTCTGTGATGCATGTATCGAAGCTTTCTAAAGTCTCCAGATACTGCACGATACTGGGCATATCTGTCCGTTCGGGGAGAAACTGATAGGATACCTCCGCTACCGCATCCGCACCGACGCGGTACGCTTGTGCCTGGGCTCTGAGAGGGATTGGGTTAACAAATATCCTGCTCATACTGTACGATTCCTTTCCTGTAAAATACTATGGTTTCTTGAGGATAACCGTCCCTTCATCAACGATTGGGTCCGCCCGGTCAAATATTTGAATGATGGATTCTTCTGTACAATTTACAACTGCTTCTAAGAACTGGCTCAATTCGATTCCATTTATGAGCATGTTTCCCCAGTGTGCATAATAGGCTCTTTGGGAATGGGATTTGTCAAATTCTAGCTGGTGCAATATCCGTGCTTTCGCCACTTCAACAAAGTCCTTCGTCAAGCATTCTCGAAACTTATGTTTAGAGAGCAAACATGCATCATCGAGCAAAATAATGCTGGCATCAAAGGCATCTACATGAATATCCCGATTGCCCCCATCAACCTGTCCCGCCAAAATATGCAACAACAGATACCGCTCAATCATGCTAACTTGATTGGAAAATGAGAAGCGCATACAGCGCATTTGAAACGGTTCACTGGCGGCGACGACTTTGTGCGCGTCACTTTGCAGAGCCGGGTCAAGAGCCTCTGCGCAGAATATGATGCGTTCTGATGCAGTGGACTCATTGGTAAGAGCCAACTGCGGGGGAATATCCTCTAAAGCAGGATCGCCGGAGAGCAACAAAGCGGCATGTCCCAAACGTATAAATTCGTCAAAATATTGCTGAAATGTTTCATAATTGATATCGTGCAAATCCGTTGAGAATTTTGAAAATAAAAAAGCTTTTTGGCAGTCGGAAAATTCCAACATGTGAAAAAATGATTTCACTTTAGGAGAGGTATAGGCTTTTTTAAGAGCTTCCATCGCGTCGCTTTTCGCTAGCTCAAATGTTTCTTTATCCGTTTCAAGTGCAAAGACTACGGATTGCAACTGCGCCAATTCATCCCATACCACAAGGGGGTCTGCTATCAACGAAAAGCACGTTGCGCACCGATATGGGGTAACGTGGACAGATTTCTTTGCCTGCGCTTGAAAGCGGTGTTTTATGTAGTGCGGCAAGACATAAGGGAATCCTTGATTCAGTTCCCTGCTATGCTCTTCGCCTCTTATATATGCGTAGCGGTATGCAAAGCCGCACCTGAAAGCGAGGGTTGCATAAACCATCTTTTGTGTATCATCTTGGTATAAATATGTCACTATTTCTTTTGGTGCATTAAGGGTTTTTGACATGATATTTGCTCCCTCTTCAGTATAAGCTACGGGAAAAAAGGCGGTAACATGGCGCTTGCCCTTTTTATGCGCAACAAATAACGCAATCCCACTCTCTGTGAAGAATAGCACAAAAACCATAAAAATACAAGGAAATTGAGAAAAGATTTGGAAATTATAGAAAATAAACGGGTTTCTGCGTTTTTTAGGGGGTTTTGCCGTTGTTTTTGTCTTTTTATGTCAGCCCATGCATAATCGGGTCATCTCTATATGACAGCCTCTTGCCTGCAGAGGGGTTGCCCAAGGGCTGGATGCCAAGGAAATCCTGTGTGAACTCAAGGGTTTGTGGGTTTTTCTTTTGTTTTTTCCTGCCACTTCGCAAGCTGAATGGCCAGCGCGGAGGCGCCGGGCGCTTCGTTGCTGTTGTTTTTTTCCTGGGCTTGCATGTAATTTCGAATCTCGCTTTTGGATGCGCCGGGCCCGGCGCGGCGTTTTTCGAAATCCGCAAGCCGTTCCCTGTGGCCGCAGACGCAGGCAAATAGGCGCTTGTCGCCCTCTCCGCGCATTTCCAGCTTTTTGTGGCAATTGGGGCACCTGGCATTGGTTTGCATGGATATGTTTTTGCGGTATCCGCATTCCCGATCGGGGCAGATACGCAGGATGCCCTTTTTGCCCTTTACCTCCAGCAAGTATTGGCCGCACTCGGGGCATTTCTCCCGTGTCATGTTGTCGTGCACATACTTTGCGTCGCTGGCAATCACCATGGCTACAAGTTTTGTGGTGTACGCGCGCATTTGTGCAAGAAAGCCTTCGCTTTTTGCCGTACCCTTGCTGATGAGCGCAAGTTCTTGTTCCCACTTGCCGGTGAGTTCCGCCGACTTCAAATCGGCCGGCACAATGGAAATGAGTTGCATTCCTTTGGAGGTAGGCACAATCTCTTTGCCCCTTCGCTCCACGTAAAAAGAGGCAAACAGCTTTTCTATGATGTCCGCCCGGGTGGCTGGCGTACCCAACCCGCTGGTTGTTTTGAGCATTTTGCGTGCGCTGTCGCTCAGTTGCTGGTCGTTTGGGTTTTCCATTGCGGTAAGCAGTGTGGCTTCGGTATACCGGGCGGGGGGTTTGGTTTTTCCGGTCTCAACGGCGCAGGATTTTACATCCATTCTGTCGCCCTGGCGTATTTGGGGAAGCGCCTGCTCCTTGATATCGGAATCCTCGGTTTCTTCTACAAGGGCCTCTCCGTATGCTTGTTTCCAGCCGGGCGCTTTTACGGTTTTACCCCTTGCGGAAAACCGTTCTTTGCCGATTTGTACGGTTAATTTTACGTCTTCGTATTCAAATGGAGAAGAAAGCACGGCCAGAAATCTGCGAACCACCAGGTCATAAATGTTGCGCTCCTCCGGCGACAGTCGATGGAGGTCGGCCTGCTCTTCGGTGGGTATGATGGCATGATGGTCGCTCACCTTGCTGTCGTCCACAAGGTAGCGGGTGGATAGGGGGCGGGCTTTTAGCAATTGATTGGCCATCTCCCTGTAGTTTCCGATAGCAACGCTTCGCAGGCGCTCGGGCAAGGTGGGTATCATGTCCCGCGTAATGTACCTGGAATCCGTACGGGGATAGGTGAGCAGCTTGTGCCGCTCGTACAACGACTGCATCAGCGAAAGGGTCTCTTTGGCGGAATAGGCGTACTTGCGGTTTGCGTCCCGCTGCAATTCCGTAAGATCGTAAGCGGCGGGCGGCGCTTGCTGTTTGTTCTGTTTGCTTACTTCGATTGCTACGCCGGGTTTTCCTAAAACGCTTTGTAAAATAGTCTGGGCTGTTTGTTGGTCTTGCAGGCGGGATTGGTTGTTGCTCCCCACCCATGTTGCGGAGAAGCCGTCGAACTTGGCCTTCAGTGTAAAATAATCCTTGGGGACAAAGTTTTTAATTTCCTGTTCCCTTGCCACAATCATGGCCAGGGTGGGGGTTTGCACCCGGCCTGCGGAGAGGCTGGCATTGTGTTTGCAGGTCAAGGCACGGGTTACGTTTAAGCCCACCAGCCAATCGGCTTCCGCCCGGGACTGGGCCGATAAAAACAAGTGATAATACTCACTGGCAGGCCGCAGGTTCAAAAAACCCTCCCGCACCGCCTTATCTGTTTGGGATGAAATCCATAATCGCCTGGCGGGTTTTTTGCTGCCCGCTTTCATTAGGATCCAGCGGGCAACGAGTTCGCCCTCGCGCCCCGAATCCGTGGCGATGATCACTTCGGAAACATCCGCCCGATGGAGCAAGTTCTTTACGATGTTGTATTGTTTGGCGGTTTCTTTGATCACAACCAACTGCATTCTGGGGGGCAGCATGGGCAGCGACTCAAGGCTCCATTGGGCATAGGTCTTGTCATACATCTCCGGGTCTGCCAGGGTAACAAGATGCCCCAAAGCCCAAGTGACGATGTACTTGGCGCCGCTGATATGGCCTTCTCCATTTTGCCTGCATCCAAGTGTTCTTGCGATCTCTCGGGCAACCGACGGCTTTTCTGCCAGCACAAGCGCTTTTGCCAAGGAACAGTACCTTCTTTCGCTCAATTACTCTGAACTGGTCTGCCAATGCAAACAATTGTACAGCATATACCAGGGTTGATCAATGCAATTATCAAAATGTGTTGCCTTGCTTTTGAAGCGCATACGCTCCATCGAGGAGGGGAAGGGCATGTATGCGTTGGCATTGGAGGGCGGCGGCGCCCTGGGCGCGGCACATGTTGGGGTGCTTCGTGCGCTGGTGGAAGCGGAGCTGATCCCGGAGGCGATTTCGGGCACCAGCGCCGGAGCGATGGCGGCGGCAACCTATGCCTGGCGCGGACGGGTGGCTGATGTGGAGGCGCTGTTTGAGGCTTGCCACCAATTGGGGCACAAATTGTTGGATTTGGACGTACGCGGTATCACCGTGGGACTGCTTGATAAGGTGTTCCGGGGCAAATTAACGATTCAGGGATTGTACCGCGGCGACCGGTTGCTTCGGCTTATGGAGGAGTTGACCGGGGGCGCGGCGCTGGCCGATGCAAAAGTTCCGCTGGCTGTGACGGCAGTGGATGTGGTTACCGAGCGGGAGGTGGTGTTTTCCTCGCGTTTTGGCCGTCAGCAGGGCGTGGGCCATTGGATCACCGATGCAACGATTGCCCAGGCCGTACGCGCCTCCACCGCCATTCCCGGCGCGTTTTGCCCGCTGCACTTCTGGGACATGGTGCTGGTAGATGGCGGTGTGGTAGAGAGCCTGCCGGCAACCACTTTGCGGCGCATCACATCAAAGCCTGTGCTGGGCGTCATGTTGCGCAGCCCTCGGGAGGCAAAAAAAGCGCCCGGCGATGTGATTGGCATTTTGATGGGCAGCCTGGGGGCGATGCGGCGCAGGCTGGAAATGATAGAAAAACACGCCGCCCAGTCGGTGCTGCGGGTATCGGTACCGGCTGGTATTGGGGTATTCTCGTTTGAGCGTATGGAGGAGCTTGTGGAGATTGGGTATGAATGTGCGAGGCGTGCATTGCCTAGGATCAAGGCGGAGTTAGCGAATACAAAGCTGATTCTAAAAGTGCCATGATCCGCGCCGCCCTGGTCATGGTACTTACAGTAAACCCATCAAGGTGGCCCAGATAACGAACGGTTCCCCTATAAAAAACAGAAACTTCATCTGTTTTGTTTGAGTAATGCAAAGTTAATTCATAGCGGGGGCTAACCATGGTATAAAAAGATTCTCCTCCCGTTTCTTTTTTTGGCCAAGCCCGTTGCAATTCATTATAAATGGCATTCATTGTTTGTTGGTCGGTAATGGTGGTTATTGACCTGGGTTCCCCTTCACTGCCGCCTCCTTCTCCAGGATAGCGTTCTACAACAGTGATCTGCTGCAAATCCCTTTGATCGCCGGTTACTAATTGTGGCTGCGAATGATAGAAAATAGTAATGCCAAGAATCACACAAAACAACAGCAAAACAAGGGCAATCACAATTCGTTTGCTTTTTTTTGACCGTTGCATTCTATAACGCCTCCAAATCCATATGCAAATTATATCCGCCATTTTGATTTTTTATCAATCAGCGCCGGAGCACATGATGCAGCAGTGACAAATCTGGCAGAGCGGCATATGGTAGAGCGAGGAATTCATCCAAAATAATGAAAGAGCTTTATGTTTTGGACCAAGGAGTTGGTTTAGGAAAATCCAAAGAGTCGTGGGAGCTTTGCGCGGGATTTATGCGGGGGAATGAACCTAGCCCGGCGGCGATGGCGGTATATGCCAAAAGCGATATATAGGCCAAAGGCCAACCAACAAACCGCACTGATCGCTAAGCCCAAGCGCCGGCCCGGTTGGGTATACGTCAACACAAGCGAATGCTTTCCAGGCTCCACCTGCGCACCCATAAACGTGTGCAGCGCCTTTTCCAGCGGCACGGGTTGTCCATCCACGTGAAGGGACCAACCTGGGCTGTGCGGCAACGTGACAATGAGCCGATCACCGGGCTCGAAGGTGATTTCAGCCGAGAATCTGGTGTCGGTCAGGCGTTCTACCGAGTGGGTTTTGGCTTGGATGTTGGTCATGAGAGCACTAAACGCTTGTTGGTCGATCTGCGCTACCTGCCAAGCTGCCGCACTGGATGGGGATGGTGCGGAGAGCCTTCCTTGTTTATCCGGTTCTGCCCACGGTTCTTCTAAAACAATTTCGATGCGATCCCCCGCGTGGGCAAAACCTATGGGGACCTGTTTTGCGCTTTGCAGCGTTAGGGGCTCGTCATTCCAGTACACTGTAAAGCCACGCGCGGTGGTCCACGGCGGATATACGTACACCATACCGTCTGCGGGACAAATGTATTCCGCCCGGCGCTCATCGAACATGCCCGGCGCAATTCGGATGAAGCATCTATTTTGTGGCGAAACCCTTTGCAGCAATGACTGTTGCACGTTCAGTACGTCAATGTCGAAATCGAACCAAACAGCGTCTCTTGCGTTGAATTCCGCGACCTCAGGGATGCCGTCAAAGGATCCCGGCGCGGCAAACAGGAGGGGGAGCGCGTAAGGATTGCGCTGGTAGACGCCTCCGGCAGCCGTCTGTTCGGTTACATAGACCGGGTTGCTTTCCGGGCCATTAAGGATGTAACGGAAACCAAAAAGCGCGTCGGTAGCCAAGTTGCTGCGATAATTGGTGCGAATACTAGGCCATCCCAAGCTCTCAAATCCCATCGTGTTGGCCAAATTGAGCGCCTCAAGATTCGCTGTCGAACTGCTAAGTGTGCCGGAGGGATATCCATACAGCAGACTGGTGTTAGAGGCCGTTTGTGCCGCATCCCCAAGGCGATAAGGCGTTGGCTCCTCGTGTACGATAAAATCCACAGTTTCCTGTATTCTGCCCATGTCCTCATATCTTGCGCGATTGGCAAATGAAATGGTAAAAAAGGCTTGGTTGGCGTTTTGATATACATCCATGCCCATTACGAATAAAAGGCCTAAGGCGATGGCGTGCCGTGCTCTTTTGCAGGCTACGCCTGCCCGCATCTGCAGCAATACCGCTCCTGCCGTGATGAGTGCCAGATTGACCGAGTATTGCCAGAAGGGAATCAGGATTTTGCCCGTGAGCCCATTTGCCAGCAGCAACGCAAATAGAAGGATCAATGATCCTCGCAAGGCGGCTTGTTTAGCGTGTATATCCCCCCGGCAAAGCGACTCAAATGTCACGGCACCGAGCGCCAAGAAGGAAAAACTGAGCAAAAATGACTGGCGAAAGAGATAGCCGCCTGCCGCATCGTTTGTCAGATGCCAAGCAAGGTTGAGCCAATTGTTTTGCAAACTATAAAAAAGCAACAGAAGCGCACCGCTAACCACTGCACGCTTGCGCGCCGGTATACCGCGGCTGCATAGAAAACCGATGGCTAGTGCGAACGGCACCGTGCCATGAAAAAGCTTGAGATCGGCGGAATGCGTATTGACGCCACTGAGTATTGCCGTCAATAGCGACACCAACGACGAGAGCGGCACCTCCCACGCAGCCTTGGTAAACTCCAGCCTTGGAAAAGTGCCCCCGATGAGGGCTTTGCTGTCCTGCGTGATTAGGAAGGTCGGCACAATAAGGAAGGCCACCATGCCCAAGGCTAGCAGGCCGCTGACGACCAGCATCGTGCCGCGCGCATAGGATGTGCGCAAATCATCACAATCGGCGCGCAGGGCAATTTGTACCGCACAGTACAGCACCGAAAATGCTGCGACCATAAACCCTATAAAATAATTCGACCAGAACAGCGCGACGTAACATAACGTCACCATCACCGGCCGGCCGCGCTGCAACAGCCGATGTACACCCATGCAGACCAGCGGCAGCCAGACCAGCGCATCCAACCACATGATGAAGTGTGAATGGACGACCATCCAACCCATCAATGCATAACCAAGCGAGAACATGGTTGCGATCAGTCGCCCGGTTTTTAAGCAGCACCGGGCGTATATAGTGAACGAAATGGCGGAAGCGCCGACCTTTAGCAGGATGATTGCCAAGTAGGCTTGCATAAGGTTGTTGGCGGGGAAAAGCAACACGACTAGGTTAAACGGGCTGGCTAAGTAATACGCGTATAATGCCGTTGGATCCATGCCAAAGAGCCCGTTAAGGGTATATTGTATGTTTCCACCCGTAAATAGAGTTCGTCTTAGTGCGCCAAGGAAAGGGAAAAGCTGGTCAGTCCCGTCACCGAAAAATGCGACTTTGCTTCCGAAGGGATACACGCCGTACTTCGCGTACACCGCCAACAGCACGGATATGCTAAGAAAAAACGGACCCAGCAGCCATGCGTTCTGCTTCAATCGCTTCATCATGCTTTTTACACTCCATATTTGCAAATAAAAAGAAAATCCTCAGCTTGTCAAAGAACCCTGCTTTCAGGAGTTGAAGGCAGGGTTGAGACATAGAGCGGGTAGTTTACGAAGGAATTTACTCA
>WQXF01000067.1 GCA_009784985.1 Clostridia bacterium
CTAAACGGCGTGTTTTTCGCAAGGGGCCAAAACAGGATTTTCCGCTGGCAAGAGGGCATGGAGTTGCCCGAACTCTATTGCACCTTGCCGGAATACCCCGACGCTTACTGGGATGTCTACGAAAGGGCTGAGCCCGAGGTGCAGGAAAGGCTGGCCGAAATCGTGACCCACATCGCCGCGGGCGACGGCAAGCTGTGGGGGTTCAACAACTTTGCCGGGCGCATCGGCCAGATCACCGAGGCGGGCGTGGAGTGGCTGGATATTGAGCTGGACATGACCGATATGATCAGCATCGAGGGGCCGGAACGCTGGGAACGCCAGCGTTTGCTCACCTACTGCCAGGTGGTGGACGGCGGTTTTTATTGCCTGCGGGACAATTATTCAGATGATAGCTGGGCCGATAATCGCACGCTGGTGCGCTTTGACATCGCGACGGGTACCCAGGCCCAAATTGAACTCCAGTATGCGCAAATGCTCACCCCATACAAATCCGGCCAATTTTTGACCTTTGGCTCCACCTTCGACGAGAGGAGGGGCGAATCCGTCACGCAATTTACGGTGATCGACCCGGCCAGCGGAAAAGAAACCCTGCTCCCCTACGAACAGATAACGGATGCTTGGAGCGTGGGCGGCCTGGCCTACGACGAGGCCGCCGACACCATCTACTACGCGTACCAAAAACAAATCTGGAAATCGGAAAAGGGCGAACCTTTTGCCGTGGTGGCGTACTTAACCCAAGCATCCGTGCACATGAGCACCCCCGGATGGATACTGGCCGGCGGTCTGTACGCGGTGGGCGCCGAAGGTTTGTACATCCGCAATGTCGATCCGCAGTTTAAAGCGGCGCGCGCCCTGCGCATCTCTGGCGGGTGGGAGGATATGGGTTACATGCGCTTCACCAGCCAGTACCCCGACATCCCCGTGTTGGTGCTCCACTACTACTATCCCGGCGCCGAGTTGATTGCCCAAGAGATCATTGGCGGCAACAGCGAAACCGACATCTACGTGCTGCCCTTAAGGGCGGGCCTGCGCGACCTGATCGACAAGGGGTTTACGGCGGACATGAGCGAATCGGCAGTGATCGTGGAGGACGTACAATGGATGTACCCCCAGGCCCAGGCCGCCCTTACGGATTCCCAAGGCAGGGTGATGGCTTATCCCCGCTCCATGGACGGCATCAACCCCTGGGCATTAAACGCCCCGCTATGGGAAATGTTTGACATGGGCCCGCTGCCCACCACCTACGCACAATTTTTTGCGTACATGCAGCGCTGGCAGCAGGAATTCGCCGCCGATAACCCCGATATCTCCTTTTTGGACGGCTCTTACGACGGCGCGGGCCTTACCGAAGTGGTGCTGCGCAATTACATATTGTTGCACGAGGAGCCGGGCAAACCCGTAGATTTCAGTTCGCCCCTGCTCCGGGAGGCCTTGGAGCAGATATCCCAACTGGAGCTGGAAAGCTATGATTGGGACACCATGACCGAAGGCGATTGGGAAGCGTATCAGGAGCAACGGAACCGGCCGGCCATCTTCTCCATGTATGGCCGCACGGGCATGTTCTACGATCCAAACGCCACACCCTATTTTAACGATCCCGAGCGCTTCTATACCAGTTACGAGGCTTATAAGCCGCTGCTCCCCATGGTGTTTGAAGAGGGACAGGCGCCCAAACTGCGCGTAGGCATGGATGTGATGATCATTAACCCCACCTCCGCGAACATCGATCTGGCGTTGGAATACATCGCTTTCTTTGCCAAAGAAGGCGTGGACAACTACGCCCGCTACTCCCTGCGCCCGGGCCTAAACGAGCCGATGGAGCGGGATGATTTTGCCCAGGTTATGCAGAGCATGGCCAACTGGCGCGTAGAATTGGTAGAGCATCTGCAAATCGCCGAAGGAATCGCCAAGCGCGACGCGGAAGACAGTTTGGACTATCTGGACCGCTGGATGGCCAACGAGGAGATAAACAAATGGGAGTTTTCTCCCGGCGGTATTGCCAGCTATCGCGAACTGGCCGAGTACATGACTTTTGCGGAGAACTCTTTCTTCTTTAGGCAAGATCAGAGCGGCGCAAACGAGATGCTGAACGAACTGGTGGCCCGCTACAGCGACGGCCAGTTGCCCCTGGACGCCTTCCTGCGCGAGCTGGACAACAAGATGCGGATGATTGTGCTGGAGGGGCAATAATATCACTCCGGAAACCGATACAGCCTATGCCGGTCGTCCAGCAGCAAATTGTACTGAATCGCCTGATGGCTGCGCAGTGCAGCGCTTTGGCTCAGCGCCTCCTCGGATGTGTGGAAAACCCCGGCCGCGTCCCGCGCCGCCTTGGCGGTAAACACGGGCCATTGCCGGCTCAGCGCGGCCAAAAAGCGCTGGTAATCGCTCAGGGGCAACCCGGCCACCTGGGTAAGCAGCACGCCAAGGTATTGGACGCTGGTGTCGCCGATGTCCGTCGGTGTCAAGCCCTTGTTGCTCCAAATCAGCAGTGGGGTAACAAACAATTCCGCACGGGCTTCCGGCTCGGCAAACCAGCGGTCGCTGCCCTCGGCCCACCTGGTGAGCAACCGGGAGACCGTAGGCTGGTGATCGCCAAAGAACAGCAATAGCGTGGGCTCCTCCAACTCCTCCAGCGCCATAGCGAACTCACCCAACGCCCAGTCGCTAAGCCCGGCCAGCGTTAGGTAGTTGCTAATTTCTTTGGCCAGCGGGTCATTGTTTGGGCATACCAGATCGATGCGCGGCTGAATAGCGTCAAACTCGGGCTGAAGGTATCCGCCGTGATTTTGCATGGTGATGCAGTGGATAAACAACCGTTGTCCCACCGGCTTCTCGCGCAATAGGCGCAGCAGTTCATCGTACAGGGCGGCGTCGGTATACATGCCGCGCAGGTTGTTGGCGGGGTCGTCCCAGCCCGGCATGTCACGCAGCGATAAAAAATCATCAAATCCCAGCAGGGGATACACTTCGTCCCGTTTCCAATTGCCGGGTTCGGCAGGGTGCACGGCCAGGGTTTTGTAACCCTGCCCCTTGAGCAGCCACGCCAGGGAATACCCGTTGTGCCGGGAGGGCTGCAAAAATTGCACATAGGGCGCACTCTCCGCAGGCAAAAAGGCGGCGCTGTGGCCGGTAAGCAACTCAAACTCGGTGATGCTGGTGCCGCCGCCAAATACCGACAGGTTCACCCGGCCTTGCATACCCACCTCGCTTAAGGCGCGCAGGTTTGGGTACACGGGCCGGTTGATCTCAAATTCCGCAAGGGCCTCCAAATCGGCGAAGGCCTCGTTCATGATCACCACGATGTTTATGGGCAATTCCGGCATCACATTTGGAAACACGGGCGCTTGGGCTTGGGCCAAGAGCTCACGCACCACCTCGGGATCATACTCCGAAGGCCTGGTCACCATCAACTGCTTAAAGTTAGCAATAAGCGCAGTGGCAAAACCCTGATGCCTATACGCCGTGGACAGCACCCAGTTGTTGGTGGGAATATGGATGTAGAGCGGGGATGCGGGCATCAGCAAAGATGTTCCCATCCCCCCCAGCACAACGAGGGACAGCACCAGGGCGATTCCCTGCCTGGCAAGTCTTTCTATGCGCAGTGGATACCGCCAGCACACCACACAGTACAGCGCCAGCCCCACAAAAGAGCCGATCATCTCCCTGGTGATGTGGGGCGTATAACCGCCCACCACATCCATGGCCGTACTTAAGGCGTAGACATCCCAAGGCACCAGGGGCGTGCCACGAAAGGCCGTTTTGATATTGCTGGCCAACGCCAACGCCCACCAGAGGATGGCGACAAAAATTTGCGCGGGCCTGCTGCGCCCGCATAGGGCAAATATCAGAACCATCATGGCGGCAAAAAGCAGCGCTGCTATGGCGGTTCCGGTGCTGGCAAACATGATGGGGCCGATGTGCAGCCATTCCACCAGCGCAACCACCACCACGGGCGCGGCGGCCATCCACAGGCGGGTGGCGCGCCTTTTGCCTTGGGGTGTGGCATGGCGTGGGTACAAAAACAGCAGCGTAAGCATCAGCCACAGCAACGCCGCCGAACCCAGCAGGTTGCTTTTCCACACCCAATCGGAATGTATGGTAAAACAAAGCGCCCAGGCGATGGCCTGGAGAATTACGAATAATCCCAACGCTTGGGGCCAAAATTTTTGTCTGCGTTGCATGTGTCGAATTATAGCATATCTCCTATCGTTAGAGCAATTGCCTAAACGATGTGGCGCGTTTGGAATTGACCCGATAACCAACGGCGATAATGGCATCCAAATTATAATGCGTAATCGTACGCTGAACGTCACGATTCCCCTCTGTTCGAACTACCGAGAAACCCTCGGTAGTTGACGCTTCGGAAAGCTCCTCCTCAACAACAAACGCAATTCCTTGCTTTTTTGATTCGATTTGTTTTGCTTGGGTTTCATACTTACAGCCTCGTTTTATATGAAGATTTGATGTGTTTACATTATACCATACCACTCATTTCGCACAACCATCTATGTCAAAAATATTACAAAAGCAGGAGCATGACAATGGCTTAAAAGAAGCAACTTCATTAAATTGTATTTAATGGTAGCTTCTGTGTTATTAATTTTTATTTAATATGCAGCGAAAAATTCTTATAAAGCAGTTCTAATCGTCACAAATTTCCAATAGAATAGATGGATGTGGATTTGCCGTGTATGCGGCAAGAAATATGAAGGAGGAACTACCCGAATGAAGAACAGGAAAACTATCTTGAGGCTGCTGTCGGTCATGATGATCATCAGCATGCTCACGGTGCTGGGGCTGGGAACGGTTTTCGCGGATGAAGTGGGAAGCGATGAGGAGATCGTTGAAAGCCGCGGCCGTGGCCGTAGCGAACGTGGCGAACGCGAAGGGCGTGGCGAACGTGAAGAGCGCGGCGAACGCGAAGGGCGCGGCGAACGCGAAGGGCGCGGCGAACGCGAAGAGCGCGGCCCTCGTAATGGCGGCGGCAGTGGTGACCGTACCGGCGGCAGAAGACGCAACTTTGGCGGCGGGCGCAGCTCCAGTATGGATTTAGGCGCGGCGTTTGACGCACTTATCAGCGGAGCTTCCGGTGAGTTTGAGTATAATCCCATCCAACAAGGAGGCCCTGCCGGTTGGACGCCGGAACGCGTACACAACGCTTATATTCATGACAACGAAGATGGTACATTCAAAATAGGCACGAATGGTGATGCTGGCAACACGGATAGAAATAGAGCACAAGGATGGGGGTATGATGTCACCGCTGATGACACCATTTGGAGCGTGAAAACAACTTGCTTAGTAGACCCAGATGCCGCAGACGATCAAAGCGTGGGGCTGTGGCTGTATTATAATTTTGGAGAAAATACTACCGACACAGGATGGATTATAGTGGAGTATCGACAAACCGCTGGTGTGCCAGGCGGCTGGCATTTCTGGTTGGACTGCGCTATGGCAGATGGGAGTCGTGCAGCCGGTTGGTACCTTTTGCCGGGTAGTGATCCATCTGTACTGCTGACAGATATTGAAATTCGTGTAACAAACAGCAAGGTTGAGTATTTTATTAACGGCAATCTATCCGAAACGGTGGATTTCAATCAGAAGCAAATGACTGGCCCCACCGGCTACTTTGAGGATGGCCGGGACGGGGACGACTTTAAAGACATTACGTTGACACGGATCGGAATGACCGCACAGTGGCATGGCGCTGGTAATGGTAATTACCATGCAACATGGGGCATGCCCCTCTACGGTCCGTGGGTAGAAAAAGATGATCCGGTAGTAGTTGTTCCCCCCGCCTCGGGATCTGCCGCCACCGCCCTCGCCCGTAAAGCCTCCGCCGCAAGCGCAGACGAAGACGTGTTAGGCGCAACCACACGCGGCGACATCGTGGCCAACGAGGGATGGTCGATTCTCGAAAGTGAAACCGAACTCGAGGTAAGCGGCAACGAGAGAATCCTGAACGTAACCGCGCCCGCCAATGCAGACGGAACCTATGAACTGCGTTACCTGCTGATTTCCCCGGAACTCCGGGCCGAATTGTTGGCGGATGACATTACGCACATCACGTTTAAGCTGGGCAACGCCAGCATCAAGGTACCCCTTGACGCCTTCTATACCGACGAGGTTAAGGAAGCGATAGCGGACTTGGGGCTGGATATCGGCGACGTTACCTTCGTGCTGATGATCAGCCCGCAGGACGGCTCCTATATCGCGGGCGCGTTTATAAAGGACGGCGACACGCTCCACGATATATTCGACCTGCTGCCGGATATCAAGCTGACCAACGCAGCGAAGTAAGGGTATTGACAATCTTCGCGCGCAGGGGCTATACTATACCCGCGTCTACAACAACTGCATAACCTTATCCAGAGTGACGGAGGGACTGGGCCCGATGAAGTCCGGCAACCGAGCGAAAGCTGAGGTGCCAATTCCCACAGCGGATTTTCCGCTGGCAGATGAGGATGGTTTGACACCAAGCCAATGGGCCTTTCTGCAAAGAAAGGCCTTTTTCTGTAAAGCGGGTTAGCAGCAAGACAGCAAATGATCAGGAGGAACCCCCATGCGCAAATTGTTTACTTCAGAATCCGTTACCGAAGGGCACCCGGACAAGCTGTGCGATCAAATCTCCGATGCGGTGCTGGACGCCATCTTGGCCAAGGACCCCAAAGCGCGGGTGGCCTGCGAAACCGCCACCACCACCGGCCTGGTGCTGGTGATGGGCGAGATCACCACCGACACCTACGTGCCCATCGAGCACATCGCCCGGGAAGTGATATTGGACATAGGCTACAACAGCGCCGAACTTTGCTTCGACGGCCATACCTGCGCGGTGCTCACCGCGGTCCACGAGCAGTCGCCGGACATTGCCCTGGGCGTGGATCAAATGGGCGCGGGCGATCAGGGTATGATGTTTGGTTTTGCTTGCGACGAAACCCCCGAGCTGATGCCCATGCCCATCGCCCTGGCCCACAAACTCACGCGCAGGCTTACCGCACAACGCAAGTCCAACGCGCTGCCCTGGCTGCGGCCCGACGGCAAAAGTCAGGTGACCGTGGCTTATGAAAATAACCAGCCGGTGCACATCGACGCTGTGGTGATCTCCACCCAGCACGCGCCGGACATCTCCCACGGAGAGATCGAACGCCAGGTGATTGAGCATGTGATCGGCCCGGTGCTGCCTCCCGAGCTATTCGACAGCAACACCCGCATTTTCGTGAACCCCACAGGCCGTTTTGTGCTGGGCGGCCCTGCGGGGGATTCGGGCCTCACCGGCCGCAAGATCATCGCGGATACCTACGGTGGCTACGCCCGGCACGGCGGCGGCGCGTTTTCGGGCAAGGATCCCACCAAGGTGGACCGTAGCGCCGCCTATGCTGCCCGCTATGCGGCCAAAAACGTAGTGGCCGCAGGCCTGGCCCGCCGTTGCGAAATCCAGTTGGCCTATGCCATCGGCGTGGCGCAGCCCGTGTCCCTGATGGTGGATACCTTTGGCACCGGTTGCCTGCCCGACGAGGGCTTAGCCAAAATCGTAGCAAAGGCTTTTGACCTGCGGCCTGCCGGTATCATCGAGGCGCTGGATTTGCGCAGGCCCATCTACCGGGCCACGTCCAACTACGGCCACCTGGGCCGGGAGGACATCGACGCGCCCTGGGAGCGCACGGACCGGGTCGCTTTATTAAAAGGGCTGCCGCGATAGCGACAGCCCCATATCTAGCTACCATACACGCTTTTGCATGCAGCCGCAAGCAGGCTTTGGTACATTGGGAATCTGCGGGCGGTTTTGGCCCGATGGGCAGCACGAAACACGGGGCCAGCAGCACATGCTAAATGGCCACCAACAGAACCAGGAAGGGCAGCATGGGCAGGAGGGCGGCTTTGGCGGCACCGGCGGCTCATATGGCGCACAACCAACACATGGTTCCGGGCGCTCTCCCGGCGGGCATACCAGGTTTGCCCCTTGGCGAAGGGTGGCCCCAAGCTGGGGGTCGTTTTCAGCAACAGGCTGGTTGCTGTACATCAATCCACCGTCTGCGGTGTTGTTGCCGGTTAGCAGCACATTGGGATAAACCTGCGTATTATTTAAGCTTACAGGCGCCTGGCCCGTGCTTGCGCCCAGCACCCGGTATACGGAAGTTACGCCACTCACCATCAGGGGGCTGGAAAAGTTGTTTGTGATCTCATTATTGGGGCTTGTGAGCACCGTTTGTTCAGCACGGCCTACAATGCCGCCTACGACCGATCCAGTGCTGATCATGTCGCCGCAATTTTTGTTGTCCTGCACCAGCGTACCATTGCGGATCAATCCGGCGATGCCGCCGGTGTTGTTATCCGTAGCGGTGATCCGGGCGCTCTGTGCATTGGTATTGCCGCGTAGGGCGGCATACGCCTCCAGCGTTGCAAGCGGAAGGGCGGCCACGCGCCTCGTTGCCGGTACGGGCATAGGGGTGAACTTGTTTTCCATTGCGTCTATTTGGCCACCGGTGTCGGTGAGCCGTACAACGTAAGACGCCGGATTCGCCAAAGTAGGTTCCACATACATCACCAGCTGCGTGTCAACGGCCCCGGCGATCCCTCCGGTATTCAAAGCGCCCGTAACCGGCGCTTCATTTATACTGCCTCCCACATTACTGGCGACCACATCGCCAACGATGCCGCCGGTATTGGGCGCGTTGGAGGAAACCGCTCCGGTGTTCCGGTTTTCCTGTATGATTCCTCCATGGCGAAGCCTGCCGGAAATCCCTCCCGCATACTGATAGTGATCATTGTCTATGGGCAGGGAAGCCGGAGCGGTTAACGTCACCGGGCCGCTGTTATAGCAGCGGACAATGTTGGGCGTTAACCATCCATATCCATAATAATCTTCATACACATATTCCATGCCGGCGCTGCCCGTGATACCGCCCACAGAGCGGCCGCCGCTGATGGGGGCGTCGTTGGTACAGTCATAGATATCCCCGCCGTACAGCATATTGCCGACAATGCCGCCGAAGGACTGATTCCCCTCGCCTATGGGAGGCGTGTATGGGCTGTAGGATACCGGCCCGTGGTTGTGGCAGTTGCGGATTTCAAGCATGCCATTGGGCGCATACGCAAGCGCCCAGCCCGCAATGCCTCCGCCATATCCCCCGGCTTGTATGCTGCCATCATTGGTACAGTCCACCATCTGATGGAAGGTGGGCAGGTAGGGATAGTCTCCGAGTGTCTGCACGATCCCCGCAATTCCGCCAGCCCAAAGCCCTTGGGAATGGGGGTCGGCAAGGGCGCCGGATGTGGTGACATCGCCGTGATTGACGCAACGGATAAAATTGCATTCGCTGCCCAGGGAGGTGATGCCGCCGGCTCTGTCTCGCGTGCAGTAAATGGTGGCGTAGTTTGTGCAGTCTGTAAAGTCGGATCTATTTGTGTCCCCGATCATTCCGCCTATCGCCGACCTGCCCGCGATCCTGCCCTCTGTGGTGATGTTGGTAAAGGTGCAACCGCTCACGGTCTGCGCCAGCCCGCCCGCTGCACCGTAGCCGCCCGGAAAATAGCTCCCTGTGGTATCGATATCCAAACCCAGTGTCAGGTTGCTCACCGTTGCATTGTAAAGCCTGTTAAACAACGGCATGGTGAGGGTGGAGATACGGTGTCCGTTCCCGTTAAAGGTTAAGCCGTTGGCTTCGAGAAGCGTCGTCCACTCCCCTGAGATTGTGATGTTGTTGCCCAGAATATAACTCCCGTTTCCGGGATATTCCTGTGTTCTACCGATTTGCGCCAATTGTGTGGCGCTTGTTATTGTAATGGCCATGGTATTCCTCCTAAATTGCAGTTTGACGTCAAGTGTGTCGCAGAAAAGCGGGGAGGCCCACCTTCCTTCTGCAGTCTATGCGTTTTGTTGCATGATGGGAATGGGGTTTGGTTTTTGTGATCAAGCCTATGGTCTTGAATCCCCCCGCCACTGCGGTGGAGGGATTCTGCAAGGCGAATTGCCCAATGATGAGATTGTTGGATGAAATTATACTCGAATGCTTTTGCCCTGTCTTGTACGGGCTTCCAGCTTTATGCTATACTGCTTATAACACACGGAAATGGGGGGACAAAAACGTGAGCGCCAAAAAAGCCGCCGTGATGATCTATCCCTACTTTAGCCTGCAAGAAACCACCGGTTTAACCTCCTGCCTAACCATATGGTACGAGCGCGAAATCGATATCTTTGCTTCTTCAAAAGAAATCATAAAAAGCGAAGACGGTTTTCAGGTGGTGGCCAACAAAACATTTGAGGAGTTCTCGCCCGAGGATTATGACTGCCTGATCCTTCCGGGCATCCTTAATCCCATACCCGCCCTCTTTGATGAAAAGAATATCGGGTTTTTACGCAGCCTGGCAGGCAAAGACATCGTGATCGCGGCCATATCCAGCTCCCCGATGCTGTTGGCTAAAGCGGGCCTGCTGGAAAACCGCAAGTTCACCTGCGGCTTGTTCGACGAAGTGATTCAATACCTAGACTTTATACCTGAGCAAAACGTGGTGCATGTGCCCGTGCATAAAGACGCCAACATCATCACGGCTGTTGGTTTTGCGTTCCGGGAATTCACAGTGGAAGTGCTGCGTGCCGTGGGGCTGGAATGCCCCGACACCATTCTAGGAGGCGTAACCGAAGCCGATACCGAGGAAGCGTTGACCTTTTTGATGGGCGAAGAGCACTTTCAGGCGTTTCTTGCGGAATACAACAAACACATGGAAATGGCAGGCCAATCTTAAAAGAAGGAAGTGACTACATCATGAAACCCATTTATCGCATCCTAACTTGCTTGCTGGTGATTTGTTTTTGTATGCCTCTCTTAGCCCATGGGGATCGGCCGATGTACGAGGGCCCCGGCTGGGACACGCCGGAAGAAGCCGTTTTGTATTACTTGGAGGGGCTCAAAGAGCAAGATATCGGCAAGATGATCGGCGCATATGCGATCGAGACGTATATCGATCATTTTGATCTGACCACGCTGCTTATACGGATTAACGCATATACCCCGGCCTTGGTGCCGCGCCTGCCCAACACCGGCGATCTGCTGCGGGCAATGAACGTGGAAGCCCGAAAGAACGAGATTATGCAGGGCCTCTTCTTTCACATGGTTTCGATCTGTATGCCGGAGCAGGACTTTTTGAACACAACCGCCTTTATGTCCGATAATAAAGAGGAAGAAGCCAAGGTGTTTGTTGAAGGACTCGAACATGCCTTTGGCGCGGTGGATTTCAGCACGCTAAAAGTTTTGCGCTTTTATCCCCCGGAGGAGATTGAGGACCGCTACGCATCGGAACAAAACCAAGAGAACATCAAAAGGCAAATCGCCCCCACCGGGGCCGATGAGGCCCGTAGCGTGGTTGTGTTTTTTACCGTGGATGATATCGTTTGTGTGCTGGGTTGCGATGTGATGCGCTATGGTGACCGGTGGTACATGTTTAGGGCCCAGGGGAATATCAGCAACTTGCTGGGATTTACGGCCAATACAGGGGGCTTGGCTGCCGTTCCGGTGCAAGAGCTGATTGCTTTGAAAGATGAGCTAGGCACAAACGCACCGGTAGGCCTGGATCAATATATACGGGACATACTCGAGCTTTTGGAGGAATAACCATCGAAACCATAGACGTGATCGTTGAAGAAACCACCTTCCGAAATGAAGAGAACGGATATACCGTGCTGCAGATACGCGCGGGCCGCACCCGCGCCGCCGCGGTGGGGGTGCTGCCTGCCCTGGGCGCGGGGGAGCAGGTGCGGCTCCAGGGCGAGTGGATCGAACACCCCATGTACGGGCGGCAGATCAAGGTATCTGGTTACGAGATCGTAAAACCCACCACCTTGATCGGCATCGAGCGTTACTTGGCCTCGGGCCTGGTTTCCGGCGTAGGGCCATCTACCGCCAAAAAGCTGGTGGAGACCTTTGGCCGCGATACTTTAGACGTGATGCAATTCAGCCCCGACCGGGTGTGCGAGGTGCCAGGCATCGGCAAAAAACGGGCCGAGATGATTACGGCTTCTTTTGCGGAGCAGGTGCAAATGCGGGAGGCCATGGTGTTTTTGCAAGGGTACGGCGTCACCCCTACCCTTGCAGTTAAGATATTTAAGGCCTATGGCGACCGGGTGCAGGCCGTGCTGAAGCACAACCCCTATCGCCTGGTGGAAGACATACAGGGCGTGGGGTTCCGTACGGCGGATCGTATCGCCGCATCCCTGGGCATCGCGCCGGAAAGCGACCACCGCCTGTTTGCCGGGCTTAAGTACGCCCTGCAAGAGGCCGGGAATACCAGCGGCCACACTTACCTGCCCCGGCCCGAGCTGGCGGAGCAGGCGGTGCGGCTGCTGGGCGTACCAAGCCAACTGGTAGAAGTAGCGCTGGATACGCTGATATTGGGCCGCGAGCTGGTAGCCCAAGAAATCGGCGGCCAGGTGGCCGTGTACCTGCCGCTGTTTTTTGCCGCCGAGGGCGAGGTGGCCCAGCGCCTGCGGGAGCTGTTGGCCGCCATGCCCCAGCACCCCTTCCCCGATGCGGAAAAAGCTCTGGAGCGCTTGGAGACGCGGGACGATATTGCCTTCCACGCCCAGCAGCGGGAGGCCATCTTGCTGGCGGTCCGTTGTGGCATGACGGTGATCACCGGCGGGCCGGGCACGGGCAAAACCACCATCATCAACAGCATTATCAAGCTGCTGGCCGGTCAGGGCGACGTAGCGCTGGCCGCGCCCACGGGCCGCGCCGCCAAACGCATGACCGAAGCTACCGGCGTAGAAGCCCGCACCCTGCACCGTATGCTGGAATACGGCGGCGACGAGGGCCGTTTTGCCCGTGGCGAAAACAACCCCTTGGAGTACGACACCCTGATCGTGGACGAAATGAGCATGGTGGACATCTTTTTGATGCGGGGCTTGCTGCGGGCGCTGCTGCCGGGCACCCGGCTCATCATGGTGGGCGATGCGGATCAACTGCCCTCGGTGGGCGCGGGCAACGTGCTGCGGGATATCCTGCAAAGCGGCATCATCCCCTCCGTGCGGCTCACCGAGATCTTCCGGCAAGACGAAAGCAGCATGATCGTGGTCAATGCGCACCGCATCAACGGGGGCGAAATGCCCCGGCTCAACGTGCAAGGCAGCGATTTTTTCTTTGAGCGGACCGACAGCCCTACCAAGGCCGCCGAAACCATCGTATCCCTATGCGAAACCCGGTTGCCAGGCTTTCTAAATGTGGACGCGGTGCGGCAAATCCAAGTCCTTGCCCCCACCAAAAAGGGGGATTGCGGCGTGTGGGCCCTGAACGGGCTGCTGCAACAACGCTTTAATCCTAGGCGTCCGGGCGCGGCTGAGCGCACCCACGGCGAAACCGTGTTCCGTGTAGGCGACAAGGTGATGCAGGTGCGCAACAACTACACGCTGAGCTGGCAGCGGCGGGGCCCCTCGGGCTGGGAGCAGGGCGAAGGTGTGTTTAACGGCGACATGGGTTTTATCACCGACATCGATGAAGAAGAGCGGGCGCTAACCGTATGTTTTGAAGATGAACGTTGCGCCACCTATGAAGACAACCAGTTAGAAGAGCTGGAGCTGGCCTACTGCGTGTCGGTGCACAAAAGCCAGGGCAGCGAGTTCCCCGTGGTGGTGATGCCGGTGGTGGGCGGCCCGCCCATGCTGCTCACCCGCAATTTGTTTTACACCGCCGTCACACGGGCCCGGCAGTTGGTGATGCTGGTGGGCCGGGAGGCTGTGATCCAATCCATGATAAGCAATGCCTACATCTCCCGGCGGTACAGCGCGCTCCACCTGCGCCTGGGGATGCTGGAGGGAGGGCAGGAAGATTGAGTTTGCCCAGCTTGCAAGGCCTGTTGGATCTGCTCTATCCCCCGGCCTCACGCTGTTTGGCCTGCGGCAACAAACTGGCCGGTAAAGAAGAGCCGCCGCTGTGCAACGTATGCGATCACAATCTGGCTCTGATCCCCGCCCAAAATCCCTGCCCAGGCTGTGGGCGGCCCGGTGCGGCGCGGGGCTGCTTGGCTTGCCTTCGGCAGAGCATGCGCGCGCTGGATTCGGTGTGCTCTGCCTTTGAGCACGACGGACCCGCGCGGGAGCTGGTCCACGCCCTAAAGTACAGCAAAGTGTTTGCGGCGGCCTCCCCCCTGGCGGAAGGTATGGCCGAGGTATTGTGGGAACAGCGTGATCAA
Organism: Clostridia bacterium; assembly: GCA_009784985.1. Lineage (GTDB taxonomy): Bacteria > Bacillota > Clostridia > Christensenellales > Aristaeellaceae > WQXF01. Next base: position 14,185 of record WQXF01000067.1, read on the forward strand.
TTCGACCTGCTGGTACCGGTGCCGCTGCACAAGCGCAAGTTACGGCAAAGGGGATTCAACCAGGCCGTGGTGCTAGCCCAAGAAGTAGGCACGCTGGCAGGCCTTCCCGCACGGGAGATGCTGGGCCGGACAATCGACACCGCCCAACAGGCCACACTAGATGCCGAGGCACGGCTGGCCAACATGCGCGGCGCGTTTGAGCCTTTGCGCCCCATGATCGGCCTGCGCGTGCTGATCATCGACGATGTGCGCACCACCGGAGCCACCGCCGAGGCCGTGGCCATGGCCTGCAAGCAAGGGCAAGCGGCCAGCGTGGGGCTGCTTACGGCTACAAGGGCGTAGCTATCAACTATCATCACGGAGGCGAGCCGGTCGTAGGGCGCGACGCCCTCGGCGCGCCGTGATTCGCCTAAACTGACGCGCCTTTGCCGCAATACGGCGGCGCGTCTGGTCGCCGCGCCCTACGACCGGCAACTCCATCCTTCGTGTAGGGGCGGATTCCATATCCGCCCGAGACGCGGGCGAAAATGGATTTCGCCCCTACACGGATGCTTGCCTTAATCATTTCAACTCTTGATTCGGGTTGATGACTACAAAAGCATGGGATCATTCTGGCCTTTATGGCCGCAATAAGCCAAACCTGCCCTTTTTTGACTAAATTCGCAAAATAAATAGATAACAAATACAAATTCCTCTTGCACTTTGTAGAAAAGCATACTATAATGGTGGCAGTTTATGTAACAGGTCTGTGGTTGCAAATCGATGCCAGTCGCAGGCGAAACGATCCACGTAAGCCGGCCAAAGCGCCGGTGAGCATTGTGCGGCCTAGATGTAAGCCCGGCCAAGTCCAAACTTGAGAGAGCGTTTAGTGAGGGCGGTACTCCGTTGAGCGATAGCTCCAGCCGGCGAGTGTGGGGGAAAAAACCAGGTCAGCTGATACATAGACGAATATTACTTATTTTTCGGAGGGGAAACAATTCATGTACGAGGACAGAACGATGGTGTGCAAGGACTGCGGCGCGGA
>WQXF01000068.1 GCA_009784985.1 Clostridia bacterium
ATGGATTCGCGCCACAATCCCAATGGGTCGCTTTGGGCCGTCGAGGGCATCACCAGCCCGGATGGGCGGATCCTCGGCAAGATGGGCCACACGGAACGCGCCGGAAGGGATCTGTACAAAAACGTGGAGGGGAACATGTTCCAGCCCCTCTTTGAAGGCGGTGTGGCGTATTTCAGATAATGCATGCTTGCGAGGGGCGCAATTGTTTTTAAGCAGTTGCGCCGCCCCTTTTTTGTTTGCCGGGGTTCATCCGAAGTAAATAATAAATCCGAACGCCTCACCAATAAAGATTGGTTTGGGGTTCGGATTTGTCCTTAACGACGGAGAAGAAGGGATTCGAACCCTTGCTGCCGTTATCGAGCACTACTCCCTTAGCAGGGGAGCCCCTTATAGCCTCTTGGGTACTTCTCCAAAGCGTTTGGCTTTGCCAAACAGAAGATGGCGGAGAGAGAGGGATTCGAACCCCCGGTGCCTTTCGGCATCACTGGTTTTCAAGACCAGCGCCTTCAACCGCTCGGCCATCTCTCCGTAGGTTCAAGCAGCAGGCAGAATTATAGCAGGTTTTTGTGTGGGTTGCAAGCAAAACCAGGCCATTTGCCTGTGCCTGAAAAAAATTCCTGCACAATTTTAAAAAATAATGGTTGACAATACCCTGGCCAATGGATATAATCATGCACAAATCCAAAAACCTGTGATGAAGGCGAGTACGCCCGGATGCTTCCTTACAGAGAGCCACGTGGTGGTGGGACCGTGGCAGGATAGGCCGGTCGGAATGGGCTTCGGAGGGCGGTGCGAACGGATTCCGCGTGTGCGGGAACCAAGTAGCTGCCGACGGACATCCCACCGTTATCAGGGAGCGCGCATGTTGGTGCGTGGCAAAGCGGCTTGGAGTAAAAACCAGGCAAGTTGGGTGGTACCGCAGGAGCTTTAGCTCTTGTCCCTTGTGGGGCAAGAGCTTTTTGCTATTCTACTGGAAAAGTGATCTCGAAAGGAGTGGCGGAGAATGACGTGGCGATGGCGGCGCTAATCACAAAAAACCTTTGATCTATATTGAATAAAGCATTTTGAAAGGTAGGTATATCCCATGAAAAAGCTATTTGTATTGTTGCTGTGTGCGCTGCTGTGCGCCTCCTCTGTTGCGTTTGTTGCTTTTGCTGAAGTCAAGACCGTGGGCATCATTCAATTTGCGCCCCATCCCTCCCTAGACAACTGCACCACCGGCTTTTTGCTGGGGCTGGCCGAAGGCGGATTCGTGGAAGGCGAAACGCTGAAGGTGGACTTTCAAAACGCCATGGGTGACTGGGGCACCAGCGACATGCAGGCCAAGATGATGGTATCCAACCGTTACGACATGCTGGTGGGCGTAGCTACCCCCTCGGCCATGAGCGCCTATGCCGCCACCAAGGAAGAGGGTATCCCCGTGGTGTTTGTGGCTGTATCCGATGCGGTAGCGTGCGGCGTGGTGGAATCCAACGAAGCGCCGGGCACCAATGCCACCGGCGTGTCCGACGTGCTGAACCTGGAGGCCCAGGTGCAGATGATCCGCGCGTTTCTGCCGGATGCCGAAACCATCGGCGTGATCTATACTACCAGCGAGCCCAACTCGATTACCCACCTGGCTCAACTGAACGCCATTGCGCCGGAATACGGCTTTACGGTAGTGGCCCAGGGTGTCGCTTCCGATGCCGAGGTGGCTTCTGCCGCTGCCACGTTAGTGGCCAAGGGCGTGGATTGCATCAACAACTTTACCGACAACAATGTGGTGAACAACCTGGCGCTGGTGCTGTACGCCGCCGATGAGGCCGGTATCCCCGTGTTTGGCTCCGAGGTGGAGCAGGTGGTGAACGGTTGCCTAGCTGCCCAAGGTATCGATTATGTGGCATTGGGCCGTGTGGCAGGACTGATGGCTGCAGAGATACTCAGCGGCAATGCCGTGCCACAAACCATGCCCGTGGGGCTGATTGACGAGTGCACACCGGCCTACAACAGCGCCGTGGCCGCAAGGTTGGGCATTGTGTTGCCCGAAGCCTATGCTCATGCCGAAGACGTAGCGCCGTAGGAAACGAATGCACATATTACAGTGTACAGTGTACAAATGATGATTCTCATTTGTACACTGTACACTGAATTCAAGGGGGTTGGGGATGGATATTTTTGTCCGGCTTTTGATTAACGTGATGGAGGAAGGCCTGATCTACGGCATCATGGCGATGGGTGTGTTGATCACCTACAGCGTGCTGCACTTCCCCGATCTATCGGTGGATGGCACATTTCCGCTGGGAGCCTGCGTAACGGCCGCGCTGATCACCGCGGGCGTCCATCCCGTGCTGGCGCTGTGCATTTCTTTTGTTTGTGGCGGCGCCGCCGGATCGGTCACCGGCTTTTTGCATGTGCGGCTTAAGATATCCGATCTGCTGTCCGGCATATTGGTGATGACGGCCCTGTGGTCGGTCAACTTGGCGGTGCTGGGGGGCCGTGCGGTGGCGCCCTTTTTTAATCAGCCTACAGTGTTTAACAGCGGCCTTCCCATGCTGCTGCCGGAGGCGCTCCGGCCACGCCGGGTGCTGATCATACTGGCCGTAATCACGCTGATCGTGAAGCTGCTGCTGGATCTGTATTACAAAACCCAATCGGGCCTGCTGTTGCGTGCCACCGGCGACAATGCCCAGTACGTGGTATCCCAGGGCGTGAGCCCGGGCCGCATGAAGGTGACTGGCCTGATGTTGGGCAATGGGCTCACCGCGCTGTCGGGCAGTGTGCTGGCCCAGCAGGCCCAAAGCGCCAGCGTATCGAGTGGCACGGGCATCGTGGTGATGGGCCTGGCGTCGGTGATTATCGGCACCAGTTTGTTGCGTGGGCTGCGTTTTGTGCGGCCTACCACCATGGCCTTGACGGGTTGTGTGCTGTATAAAGCGTGCCTGGTGGCGGCCATGCAAATGGGCCTGCCCACCAATTATTTAAAGATGTTGATGGCGGCGCTGTTTATTGCGGCACTGGTAACCGGCAATGTGCTAGACGGGAGGAGGGGAGCGCGTGCAAAGCTTGATCGTACCTAATCCTGTGGGCGGCGAGATGATGGTGAGGATCGAACACATCCACAAGACGTTTAACCCAGGCTCGGTGAACGAGCGGCCCGTGTTTGCCGATTTTGGCCTTACGATTTGCAAGGGCGAGTTTGTGTCGGTGATCGGCAGCAACGGATCGGGCAAGACCACGCTGCTTAACCTGCTGTGCGGCACGGTGCCCCAGGATGCGGGAACCGTGGAAGTGGCAGGCCGCAATGTGGATAGGCAACGCGATCACCAGCGGGCGGCGTTTATCGGCCGGGTGTTTCAGGATCCGGCTAAGGGCACCTGCGCCAACCTAACGATACTGGAAAACATGGCCCTGGCCGATAACAAGGGCCGGGCCTACGGGTTGCGGCCCGGTGTGAACGGAAGACGGATGAACGCCTACCGGGCGGCCCTGGAGCCCCTGGGTTTGGGGCTGGAAAATCAATTGCATCTAACCGTGGGCAGTTTATCCGGCGGGCAACGGCAGGCGCTGGCGTTGCTGCTGTGCACCATGACGCCCATCGATCTGCTGATACTGGACGAGCACACGGCGGCGCTGGATCCTCGATCCTCCGAAACGGTGATGGAGCTTACCGACCGGGTGGTGCGCGAAAAAAAGCTGACCACGCTGATGGTGACCCACAACCTTCGATATGCGATGAGCTATGGCGACCGCCTGGTGATGATGCACCAAGGCCGGGCCGTTTTGGACGTGACCGGCTCCGGACGGGATGCCTATGCCGTGGAGGATTTGGTGAGGATGTTTGGGGAAATTAGTATTGAGATGGGGAATTAAGGAAGAGTAATTCTCCTCGCAAAAACGTACATTATTGACATGTTGTACGCAATATGTTAATGTGGGGGCGTGAGGAAGGTGATAGAGATGGTTTCGATGAACGCTACGGCTGTACGTAATACCTTTAGTTCGGTGATAGACACAGTTGTGCGTGAAAGGCCGGTTTTTATTCAGCGAACCCGCGACCACTTGATGCTGGCCAACCTAAACCTTATTGAAACTTTGACCAGCAACTGCGCCTTTACCGCCGAGCGGTATCAAGAAGGCGATGGGTCGATCACACTAACCCTTGATCAAATAGACATTGCGGTGAATGCGCCTTCTGAACCGGAAGCGATCATGGCCCTTGCTGGCGACCTGCACGAGTACGCCTTAGATTATTATGAGCACTACCCCGTTTGGAGCATTTCACCCAATCGCAAGGGGCATTTGCCCTTTATCGTAAAAGTGCTGATTACCGATGATTTAAAAAAGATTGGGGATATGATCACATGCCGCGCTGGAGCGAGTTAAAGCGCTTCTGCGAGCGTGACGGATGGGTATTGGCCAAGGATACCGATCATTATTTCTATGAAAAAACGCTTGACGACGGAACAATCAAGCGTACAAAGGTTTCAAAGGGTTCCGGTGAGATTCATTATCATCTTTGGCAAGCCATACGCAAGCGGCAACTGCAAGTTACCCAGGCGTATTTTAATGATATGATTTGATAAAATCAGCGCCTGCGCGAGCGCCCGTTGGCTAGTAGCAGCAAGCGGGCCAGTTGCAGCAGCGCCATCAGGGCGCTGGCTACGTAGGTCATGGCGGCGGCGTTGAGCACCTTTTTGGCCCCGGCGTTCTCCTCGTCGGTGAGGTAGCCGTCGGCTTGCAGCGCACGCAACGCCCGCCCGCTGGCATTAAACTCCACCGGCAGGGTGATCAGCGAAAACACCACCGCCGCCATAAAGCACGCGATGCCTATCCATAAAAGTGGCTCCAATGACAGAAAAAGCCCGGCGATAAACAGCGGCATCGCCATATTGGATGTAAGGCTTACCGCCGGCACAATGGCCGAGCGCAGGCTGAGCGGTGCGTACTCGTCTTGGTGCTGAAACGCGTGGCCGCACTCGTGGGCGGCGATGCCCAGGGCGGCTACCGAGGTGGAGCCGTATACCCCATCGGACAGGCGGAGCACCTTCTCGCGGGGATCGTAGTGGTCGGTGAGTTCGCCGCGAACCCGCTCGATGCGTACATCACCGGCGCCGTTTTGGCGGAGCATGCGTTGTGTCATTTCGGCGGCGGTGATCCCGGCACGGGTGCTTACCTTGGCGTACTTGCTGTACGCGCTGCGCACCCAATACGAGGCCAGCATCGACAGCAGCAGTCCAGGCAATAATAGAAGCATTGTGGAATCCATGTAAAACATTGGCGCACCCCCTGGGAGATTTCTCTTTGGATTTAGTATACCGCATGATTATGGCAAAAATAAGGCGCGGGCGAAAATTATCGCTTGCACATCATAAATCAAAAAGATCAGGCTCATCATCCATGAACGCAGACGGCAGGCCTAGCGCCATAAAATACTTGCACATTTCCATCGGTGCATATTTCTCTGATGAATAATGAGTACCGCCAAGCAGATTGATGCCATGCCTCTGTTCGTACTCGTGCGTTTCCTTTGATCTTTCGTTTACGATGGTAACGCCTGTGATCAGGGTTTTGACATTGTTGTTTAGCATTTCGTTTGCTATGGGCATCATGTTGCCCCCGCCGGGGCAGAGGGCTACCCTTTCGCCTTGAATATTCTCGTTTCCGTATACATAGGCGCTTGTCTTATGCCCCACGGTTTGTGAATAGCGGTCTTGCAATTCGCTGATCGTTTTGCAGTCTGTGGCGCCGATCACTCCACACATTACACCAAAATGAGAAAAGGCAGGTTTTTCAATGTGAATCCCCAATTGATCGGCCAATGTGCCGCATGTTGAGTACTTGCCGAAATGGTCAAGCGGATGGTGCAGAATGTAGACGGATATGTTTTTTTCTTTGAGTTGAGCGATGTATTTTGCTTCTGCCGCATAATTGCCGTTGTGATCTTTTAAATCCCAACTTGTAGGATGATGCGAAAACAACATTGCGTTGGATATTTGGCCGCCCATTATTTTTGATAATACCTTTTCGGAAAGAAACACGGTTGTATAAACCTCTTCTATCTCATCGGTAAAATCACACATCAATCCCATGCCGCCGTTTTGCTTGAACAGTGGGAATAAATATGCGTCTAATGTTGGCATTCTGGCTGCCCAATCGACGTCCTGGATGCCTTCTGTTATGAAATCGTTATCTAGCTTTTCATAAAGTTCTTTTGCCCTCATGGAGTATACCTATCTCCTTATCAATGGCCTTGCAGAATCACAGAATCCAACGCGCCCAGCGTAAGCACGATATCTTCGCTCTCGCCTAATAGCGCGGCAGGAAGCTGCACCTTTCGTGGGGCGTTCGCCCGGTTGATGGCGCATAGCACGGTATCGTTCTCTACCGGTACATTTTGGCCGAAAGCGTCTTTGCCGTTGCGGATGGATCGCACCACTACCAACACGTCTGGATGGGGGGCGAAAAGGGCATATTCGCCACGGGTGAGGGCGGGCGTTTGCCGCCGCCGGAGCAGCTCGGTGCGGAAGAATTCTAGTTGTTCCTCGTCTTCCTGGCCCCAGGGGTAGGTGGCACGGCAAAAGGGATCGGCGGCGCCTTCCATGCCTGTCTCGTCGCCGTAGTACACGCAGGGCATGCCGGGCAGCGCGGCGATCATGCGAAGCATAAGCCGCACCCGACGCTGCCCAACAGACCGCTGGTCTGGCGAAAGCGCAAGGGCTCTGCGCTCCTCGCGGGACATCGATTCGCCATCGTTTTCTGCCAGCACGTTGAGGATGCGTGCCCGGTCGTGACTGCCCAGCAGGTTCATCAGCGAATAGAAGAAGGGCTTGGGGTAGTTCTCTGCCAGCGCGTCCAGGCGGCGCTTTATCATTTCGGCATCTATGTGACCTAGCAAAAATCCAATCAAGGCCTCTCGGAGGGGATAATTCATCACGCTATCCAGGGTGTCGCCCAGCACGTAGCTGCGAAGGGAGCCGTAGGTTACTTTGTTGGATGCATCCTCCCATACCTCGCCAAGGACAACGGCGTCGGCCTGGGCTGCCTTTACGCTTTGGCGCAGTGTGCGCAAAAAGGGCATGGGCAACTCGTCTGCCACATCCAAACGCCAGGCCGAGGCCCCCCGCTGGATCCAGCCGGGCACGATGGCCTGGGGTCCGGTGAGCATGTAGTCTACGTAAGAAGGCTCCTCTTCCCGCACGTTGGGCAGGGTTTTGAAACCCCACCAGCACTCATAGGTGTGAGGAAACTCGTGGAAGGTGAACCAAGAGTAGTAGGGTGATTTTGTGGATTGCCATGCACCCAAACCAGGATACGTGTCACGACTGTTAAAGTAGCGGCTGTCCGCCCCTACATGAGAGAAAACGCCGTCCAGCATCACACGAATGCCCAGCGACCCTGCCTCGGCGCATAGGGCAGTGAAGGCGGCGTTGTCGCCGAACATGGGGTCGATGTGCTCATAATCGCCGGTGTCGTACTTGTGGTTGGAGTTGGCACGGAAGATGGGGTTGAGGTACAGCACCGTGATGCCCAGGGAAGCCAGATAGGGCAGCTTGGCGCGGATACCGGCCAGGTTGCCGCCATAAAAGTCGTTGGCCAGGTTATCGCCCTGATCGGTGAGGGTGAGGGCGGGGGGCTCGTACCAATCGGCATGGCGATGAATATCCTGCCGCGCAAAAAACAGACTGTTGGTTGGATCGCCGTCGTAAAACCGATCCACCATGATTTGATACATCACGCCTTCGCGAAGCCAATGGGGCGGGTCAAAGGCCGGGTCGTACACGGTGAGTTGATACGAGTCCTCGTTGCCCTCGCATCCCACGCCGCCTAGGTTGTCGTAGGCATTGCCGTATACGATGTGCCGACCGCCAGTCGTTACTTCAAAACGATACCATACCAGCATGGGCGTGTCGCCCGCCGGTAACGACGCTTCGTATGTGCCGTCTGCCAATGGCAACATGGGCAGGCGCTCTTCATGTCCGCGCCACACGCGCAGGGTTACTTCGTCCGGGATGGTATCGCCGCGTACCAGCAGGCGCACACGGGCGGCGCTCCCACAAGGGAGAGCGCCAACCGGGGAGCGATAAAAGGGGTTGCGGCTATCATGAAAAAGTTGCATATTATTTGATCACATCCATGTCGGCCTGATCCAGCCACTTCATGGCTGCATCTGCCACGGTACGCAAGGCGCCATCGCCGAAGGGGGTGTCCAACCCGGCGCTCTCCACCAGGCCGGTGAAGGTGCGGGTGCCGGCCTTGGATACCAGTGCATCGTAACGGTTCCAGGCTTCCGGCACATCCTTTTGCATCAGCGCCCAGAACTGCAGCGCCACGGTTTGGGCCAGGCAGTAATCTATATAATAGAAGGGAATCATGTAAATGTGCAACTGCCGCTGCCAGCCCTTGCCCTCGCCGTAGAAGGGGATGCCGTCGTCCAGCAGGAGCCAGGGCATGTACACGCCCAGCAGTTTGCGCCACTCGGCATGGCGCTGGGCCGGGGTGAGCTCCGGGCGATCGTATATGATGTGCTGGTAGTGGTCCACCATGGTGCCATAGGGCAGGAAGGTGAGCGCACCGGCCAGATGCCCGTACTTGTACTTGGCTGTGTCCCCGCCAAAGAAGCCCTCAACCCAGGGCCAGGCGAAGAACTCCATGGCCATGGAATGAATCTCGCAGGCCTCGGCGGTGGGATGTTGATTCTGAAGGGGCACGATATCCCGCGCGACATAGGCGGCATAGGCGTGGCCGGCTTCGTGGGTCATTACATCCACATCGCCTGCGGTGCCGTTAAAGTTGGCGAAAATAAAGGGCGATTTGTAGTCCGGGAAGGTGTTGCAGTACCCACCGCCCGACTTGCCCTTGCGGCTGAGCACGTCCATGAGTTCATTGTCCAGCATAAAGTCGATAAACTCGGCGGTGCGGGGCGAGAGCTCGTGGTAGAACTTTTTGCCGTGCTCCAGGATTTGCTCCGGTGTGCCAAAGGGCCGGGCGTTGCCGCTACGGAAAGTGAGCGCCGCGTCGGCAAAGCTTAGGGGATAGGGCAGGCCGGTGCGTTCGGCCTGTTGCCGGTAAAGCCTGCTAGCCACCGGTACGATGTATTTTACGATGGCGTCGCGGAATTTGTCCACATCTTGCCGGGTATAGGAGTTGCGGCCCATGCGGTAGTAGCCCAGATCCACAAAGTTTTTGCAACCCAGCTTTTGGGCCATCTTGTGGCGCAGGGCCACCAACTCATCATATTGGCGGTCCAGGGTTTCGCCGTGCCCGGTGTAGAAGCCACCCTCGGCGATCCAGGCTTCCCGGCGCTTGGCATCGTCTTTGTCTTCTTTAAAGGGTGTGAGTTGGGAGAGGGTGTATGTATCACCATCAAAGGGGATTTGGGCCGAGGCCAGCAGCTTGTCGTATTCGGTGGACAGGCGGTTTTCTTCTTGGAGTTCGGGGATGATCTCCGGCGAGAAGGTTTTGAGTTCGATCTCGATGTTTTTGATCAGCAGCTCTCCGTATTTGGCCGCGAAGTCATCGCGGAAGGGGCTGTCGAACAGGGCTTTGTTGGCGGCCTGGAGGCCTTCGGTGAGCACGGGGGTTTGTTCGTCCAGGAATTCAACCTCGGCATTGTAGAACGCGTCGTTGGTGTCGATAGTGTGGCGCGCCTGGGCGATGGCGATTTGGGTTTGGACGTGGCGGTTGAGTTTGTCCAGGGCAAGGAAGGCGCTGTCGGCCTGGGCAAAGCTGGCGGCATCGCGGAGTTGCGCTTCCAGTGATTTGAGCTCGGCCAGCATGGATTCGATGTTGGGTCTCTCATAAGGCATTTCGGGGAACTTCATTCGGTGCTCTCTCCTTTTTATTTGATCGTGGGATTCCAAAGTACAATGCGAATTATTGGTAGGGCGCGACGCCTCGGCGCGCCGGGGGCGTCGCGCCCTACGACCAGACTTGCGTTGTAAATTGTTATTTGTACATTTAGTCCCCCGCCTCCCCTTCCCGGGCGATTTCAAAATACAGCCACCAATGGCATTCTATGGCGAACAGCAATTCCGTGGCCTCGGTACGGCGGTTGCGGCCTACCGGCTCCCCGGAGGCATCGGTGTAGGGGTTGGCCGGATCGTACAGGATAAACCATAGGCCAGGGCCTTCCCGGATATACCCCTTGATGATCACACAGTGGCCAGCGCCGCCCTCGTTGAGCAATACCAGCAGGATGTGCCCCGCATCCAATGATGCCACCAAACTGTCCAGCTCTACTTCTTGCAGAGAGTAGGGCACACTGTGCTCGGCGAATACCTCCATCACCTGCTCGGGATACCAGGGTGCGCCATCTAACGGAAACAGGGCGCGCAGGCTTTCGGGGGTTTCGGTGCTATTTGGGTCGAACCAACGCAGAGCCATGGCGGCTGCCGCTGGCATGCAGTTGGTGTCGCTGTAGATGCCGGTGTTTTCTTGGGATAGATACCAAGGGGCGTCGGCGCCGTTGTCTACCACCTGTACGGGGCCGGTGTAGGTTGGGCGCCCATCAAAGGCGCGCAGCAGCCGGTGCAGCATGGAGGCGGCCTCGCCCATCGTAACCGGCTCGGGCTCGTCATTCAAATAGTCAAGCGCTATTTCGGCAAAGCGCCGGGCGTGCTCCCGTACGGCATCCAAACTCATCACCCGGTCGGGATCAAAGCAGGCAAAACCATCCGGCTCTAATAGTACGTAGTCCATCAGGCCCAAGCCGCAGGCCATACGGGCTTCTTGATTCCTGGTATCGTCTAGCATGGGCAGCCAAATATCGCGCAGGGCGCCGGGGGCGCTGGCTTCAATCAATGGCTCCAGCAGCGCCACCGCGCCCCGGGCGTAGAGCACCCTGGGCAGCGGCAACTGATCCATGCCACCAAAGGCATCGGGCCAGCCGTCGCTTGCATCGAAGGAGAATCCGGCTAGGTCGGCAGCCAATTGTAGCGCATCCATGGCCTCCCGGAGGATGGCTGGCTCCCCGCCCCGGCGGTTTTGCTCACGTTCGGTGAAGGTTGCCCAACGCAGCAGATAATCTACCAACTCTTTGCGGGAGAGCGCCGAGGCAAACCAAAGGGGGTCTTCAAATTCATCGGGGAAGAGCAGGTCGGTGGCCAGCCAATCTACGACCAGCGCCGGGGTCACCCGCTGGCCGTACCAAGTGGGATCCACCCGGATGCCATAGTTGCCCAGGCCCAGCACCGCCCGCAAAAAGTCTCTGTCGGCCAATGCCTGGAGCGTATCTTCGCCGGGCAACCGCATCTCGCCGCTGACAGTATCCACCCGCAGCGTAGCAAGGTTGATGGGGCCGGAGGTAAAGCGCAATACCGTCCAAGCGCCGGGCTCCTCTTCCATTTGGCAGGTGATGCTTGGGTCCATCTCCGTCGAGGCCAGCAACGAGTCGGCGCTCATGCACCAATCCTCCACCGCCAAGCGGACATCCGCCAGCGCCGTGCCCGGAGGCAGCTTGACGGTTGCCAGTGCGGCGGAAAAGGGGCCGTAAGTTAACGTGATGGGTGCGGCTTGGACTGGCGTATACAACAAAAGCGCACATAACATCACAAGTAAGATTCTCCGCATGCGCAACCCCCTTCTACTACTTCGTCGCCAGAAAGTGCAAGTACACCGCCTGTGCCGCCGGTTTGGTCATGCCCGGAGCTTCGGCAAGCTGCTCTGCCGTGGCATCGCGAATGGCCTGAATATTTTTAAAATGCTTAAGCAGCGCGCGCCGACGCGTTGGCCCCACCCCCGATATCTCTTCCAGCTGGGACTGGGTGGCCGATTTTCCCCGCAGGCCCCTGTGGCGTGTGATGCCAAACCGGTGGGCCTCATCGCGTACACGCTGGATCAGGTGCAGCGCGGGGGAGTGTCTATCCAATAAAATCGGTTCAGTGGCATTGGGCAGGAAGATTTCTTCCAGCCTTTCCGCCAGGCCAAACATGGGGATGTTAAAACCTGTTGCATGCATGGCGCGAAGGGCATAGGCCAGTTGCTGGGGGCCGCCGTCGATGAGCACCAGATCGGGCAGGTCGGTAAAACTTCCGCCCGTTGGGGGCAAACCCTTGGCAGCGCGTTCGTTTTGCTCCCGCTTGGCGTGCTCAAAGCGGCGGGTGATTACCTCGTGGATGGAGGCGAAGTCGTTAGGGCCCTCTACGGTTTTGATGCGGAAGTGGCGGTAGTCTTTTTTGCTGGCCACCCCGTCGATACATACCACCATGGCCCCTACACTGTGGGCACCCTGGGTGTTGGAGATATCGTATCCTTCGATGCGCCGGGGCGGAACCGGCAAGCCCAAGGCCTCGCCCAGCGCCGCGCAGGCATCCACGGTGCGTGCCTGCTGGGATTGCAGGCGGGCATTGCGTTTTTGCAGCGCGTCGATTGCGTTTTTTTTGGCCAGGGTGATCAGCTCGTGCTTTTGGCCCCGCTGGGGTTGCCGCAGGGTTACTTTGGCCCCGCGCACTTCCCGCAGCAGTTGCTCCACGGTCTCCGCGTCTTCGGGCAAGGCTTCGGTGAGAATCTCGGAGGGGATGTGCCCCGCATCCTCGTAAAATTGCAATAAAAAGCTTTGCAGCACTTTGGCCATGTCCGCATCGCCCGCACGCTCCAGGGCAAAATGTTCGCCCCCCACCATACGCCCGCCCCGCACAAACAGAATCTGCACCATAGCGTCCAGCCCGTCTTGGGCCACAGCCAGTATGTCTTGATTGGCGCCTGTGGTAGAAGCCGCTTTTTGCTTTTCCATGAGCGCTTCCACATCCAATATCTGCTGGCGCAGGGTGGCGGCCTGCTCGTATCGAAGCTCACCCGCGGCCTCCAGCATCCGCCCGCGCAGCACATCCACCACGCTTTGATACTTGCCGCTCAAAAAGTCGATCACATGGCGCAGCTCGGCGTGGTAGGTCTCCCGGGGCACCCGGCCCGAGCAAGGGGCCAGGCATTGGCCAATTTGATGATGCAGGCAGGGGCGCAGGGGCTTATCTGGATTGAATGCTTTGGTGCAGGTGCGCAATGGGAATACCTTGCGCACCACCTCGATCACCTCGCGCACGCTGGTGGCGCCGATGTAGGGGCCAAAGTAGCGGGCGCCGTCGTCCTTCATGCGGCGGGCTATCTCCAGGCGCGGGTAATCCTCCCGCAGATCCAAACGCAGGTAGGGGTATTGTTTGTCGTCCCTAAGCAGTATGTTGTAGTAGGGCAGGTGCCGCTTGATGAGGTTGCACTCGAGGATCAGGGCTTCCAGGTTGGTATCGCAGAGCATGATGTCGAAGTCTTCGATCTTATCGATCATGGCCATCACCTTGGGCGTATGCCCGCGGGAAACCTGAAAGTAGGAGCGCACCCGGTTTTTGAGGTTGACCGCCTTGCCCACGTATAGGATTTTGTCGCCGCTCTTCATTAGATAACAGCCGGGGGATTCGGGCAGGGAGCGCAGCTTTTGGCGAAGCTCCTCGCTGAGCTGGGGCATGGGGTCACCTCCTTTGCCTGCTGCGAATATGTGATATGTATTATGCCACAGGCAGGAGAAAAAGAAAAGAGCAGCTCGTTTTGAACTGCTCTATATTTGCTGCTTTTATCTTTTGGAGGATTTCTCCGAACCCTTCTCTATCGTGATCGAAATATCATATTCTTTGAGGATGGATAAAAGCGTACTGATTGGATAATTGACTTTATTTGCTTCATATTGATAGATAGTTTCTTTGCTTTTCCCTATTCGTTTTCCAAACTCCGCCTGTGTTTCATGTGACCATTCACGTATGATTCGAATGATATCACCGCTGGTATAATCGTTAAATATCAGCTTCATTTGCCACACCTCGTTTGACAACATAGCATAACGGTGGTATTATTCGCTTGGAATAGGCATTGATACTACGATAAATCAAAATCATACTGCGATTAAAGTCTGTCAATCGAAGTCGTTGCGAGTATATGTGCATATGAGGCATGATTATGGAAAAAATGAGAAAAATATATCAATCCGCGATAAAGTCAATAATCGATCAAAATTACACAATACTTAACGCGCAATACATAAATAAAAACGATGTCTATTTTTTGATAGATATCATGTATAAGCACACAAGCCATCAGATTCAACTTGTAAGAGACAAAAATGAAGCGAAATGGGTATTGACTCCTTACAAAGATAGTTTTTTTACAACAAAAGCAACCTCACATGGTTTCGATATGATTCTGCAGGCTATTTACGAACATACGGAGCTCTATCACCTAGACAGAAGTTAGATTTTGGTTAGATTTCTTGGAACAACCTTTTATGCCGCCGCCGCATCCTGTATAATGATTTTCGAATCTACAAAAACGGGGGAAAAAACAATGCGTAAACTACTTTTGGTAATGATGATGGCAATGATGCTTGTGTCCCTGTGCGCTTGTGCTGCCAGCAAGGAACCGGCAAAAGCGCCCGAATCAAATCATGTTGTGATCACATTCGACTATACAAAGCAGTCCGGCTATGCGAGCAATCAGTTTGCCGTATGGATCGAGGATGGGGACGGAAATTTAGTTAAGACGCTGTACGCCACGCGCTACACGGCCAATGGCGGATACAAAAACAGGCCGGATTCCATTCCCGTGTGGGTGGAGAAATCCGGCCTGGCGTCCATGCAAAAAGTCGAGGTCGATGCAATCGCAGGCGCAACGCCCAGGACGGGAACGCTCAGTTACACTTGGGACTTGACGGATGCCAACGGGGAAAAAGTTTCACCCGGCGAGTATGGTTTTTTTGTGGAAGGCAGCCTGCGGTGGAAAAACCGCGTGCTCTATTCCGGCACGATCTCGGTGGGCCGCGATCCCGTTGCGGTTCAGGCGGACGCGGAGTTTTTATATGAGGCGGCTGATAACCAGCCTGCTTTGTCGCCCGATTCCCCGGAGAACGGGATGATTGGCCCGGTGACGGCGAGCTTTGTGATTATTTGATGCCGGTTTGCAGGGCTACGGCCTTGCCCAGGATCCGGGCCGAGCGGGTTTCGCCTTTTCCACCGATGACGATGGGTTCGTAGGCAGGGTTTTCGGCCAGCGAAAGCGTTGAGCCAACCTTGCGCCGCACGCGCTTGAGGGTGGCTTCGTCGTGTAGCACCACCACGGCGATCTCCCCGTCCTGCACATCGTCTTGCTGGCGTACAAACACCAGGTCCCCGTCATAAATGCGGGCATTGATCATGCTAACGCCCTTGGCACGCAAGGCAAAG
>WQXF01000069.1 GCA_009784985.1 Clostridia bacterium
AGGATATGCACCGGACCCTTGGCCCATCCGGCGATACCCTGTACTTCAGGATGCTCCTTCTCGCCCAGGATGATCACCGTACCGCCGTACTCAGAAACCAGGGCGTGAATGCGCTTAACGCTGGGGCAGGTGGCGTCCAGGATCGTGATGCTCCGCTGCTTACAGAGCCGGTACACCCCTTCGGCAACACCATGGGAGCGGATGATCAAGAGCGCACCCCAGGGCGCTTCCTCCACCGATTGTACGGTACGTAATCCCTGCCCGGCAAGCCGCGACATCACCCGCTCATTGTGGATCAAATGGCCCAACACGTACACGGTGCCATTTTCGGCCAGCGCTTTTTCGGCAATGCGCACGGCGCGCTGCACCCCGTAACAAAAACCCGCTTCTTTAGCAATCTCTACTCGCATATTTCTTCTCACATAATTTCTTTCGAATACTTCGCTTTCACTAAACATAAATCCTGCTGCATTTATAGGTTTAATACGCAAAAAGCTAAAAAAATCGCGGAAAAAAGCAACTTAAGGCGCCTAATCAGGGCAATTTCGCGCCGAGCCCTTCTAAAGCAGCGCCCATACGCCCCAAAAACACGTCGGCAGCCTCCTTGTCCGCGCCTTTTGCGCGCAGGTCGTTGATCTCTACAGGCGTACCCAACGCCACCTGCGGTCCGCCAAAGAGTCTGTACTTTCCCTGAATACGCACGGGCACCACCGGCGCGTCGCTACGCAGAGCCAGCACCGCCGCGCCGCTGAGCAGCGGGCCCATCACTTTGCCACCACCACGGGTGCCTTCCGGAAATACGCCCAGCGCCTCACCAGCCCGCAGCACCGCCGCGCATTCGCGCATGGCGGCCAGGTCAAACTGCCCACGATCCACCGATATGGCGTGCAACCTGCCCAGGATGGCCGCCAGCCACTTGTGCCTAAACAGCTCTTTTTTGGCAAGAAAGCGCACCTGCCGCTTAGCGGCGCAAAGCCCCAGGGTAAAGGGATCCAGGGCGTGAATATGATTGCTCATCAATATCACCGGGCCGGATTGGGGAATGTGCTCCCGCCCGCGTATCCGTCCCCGCAGCAAGCCAAAAAAGAAGATGCGATAACATACCAGCACCGCACTGTACAGGGCGCTGTTTTTGTAGCGTTTAGATGGACTTTTTGATTTCGTCATGGGTTTTCATCTACTTTCACATAAGCTGGCTGATATCTCTTGATTGATGCCAAACATGGAGAATTCGAACCATTCGAACATTCTCATGAATCTCATAAAAAGCCGAGTAACTATCAATCACTAACCGCCGATCATCAGAACTCTCGCTAATTTTCTGACAGCGGTAAGGAAAGTCGGTCAGGCTATTCGCTTGATCAATGATTTTGGTTAAAATACGCCTAGCTGTTTGAAGCGAAAAACTCTCCAGGCAAGTTCTTATTTCGTCCAAATCCGCGTGGGCATCTTCTGTCCAATCAATTATGTATCGCATCACGTTAAATCCCCAGCATTTTTTTGATCTCTTCGGTAGTATAGTGTTTGGCATCAGGCTCTTTGGCTCGCGCAGACCGGCGTTTGAGTTCCTGCATAATTCTCTCCCTAACAACGGGATCATCAAAAGGATCAAGGGTTACGGCAAATGGAATGCCTTGATGCTTGATGGTCGCTTTTGCAAAAAGGGTAATGGCTGTGGTCATGCTCATACCAAGGTTATTCACCACTGTTTCAAAATCACGCTTCACATTGTCATCTAGTCGAATGGTTGTACTGATGGTGCTCATCACAAGACCTCCTCTCGCTGTATGGCTATTGTATGGCAGCTTGAAGCATTAGTCAAGAGATAAAATGCGCCATTACGTTTTGTAGCCCACCCGCTCCCGATACAACCCCACAACATGCCCCACCACCTCGTCCAGGCTCATGTTGGTGGTGTCCACCAGCACCGCGTCATCAGCTTGGCGCAGGGGATCGGCGGCCCGGTTTTCATCCTGTTTGTCCCGTGCCAACAGGTCGGCCAGCACCCCCTCGTACGTCACGCCATTTCCCGCAGCGATCAACTCGTCAAAGCGGCGCTGGGCACGAACCTGGGCGCAGGCCGTCAAAAAAATCTTGAGCGTAGCGTTGGGCAGCACATTGGTGCCGATGTCCCGCCCATCCAGCACCATGTCGGTACGGTTGGCGATCTCCCGCTGGGCAAGCAGCATCAGCGTGCGCACCGCTGGCCATTGGGCCACCCCCGAAGCGGCGTTTCCGGCCTGGGGAGTGCGCAGCTGCTCGGTCACATCCTCACCGTCCAGTATGGTTCGCTGCGCGCCATGCTCAAAGCGTACGTTTACGGTTGTATTCCCGGCAGCCCAGGTGGCTGCTTGCTCATCCTTGGGATCCCGCCCGGCCCGGAGCACCTTAAGCCCCAGGGCGCGGTACATGGCCCCGGTATCCAAATACGGAAAACCCAGGGCCTGGGCCACCCCCTTGGCCACGGAAGACTTTCCGGCCCCCACCGGGCCGTCGATGGCAATACTATGCGGCATTTTTTTCACCAGCCTTCTCAAATCGCACGATGCCCCAAGCCCAGACATACCTCGTTGAGGTGCACCAACCCCACGCCCATAAACAGCACCACCACCACATGAACGTCCCAGCGGGCCACGCCAATCTTTCCGCCCACGTTCAGGCCCAGTGCCTTGGCGCTGATTTGCGCCACCGCCTCGTGGGCGGCGCCGGCCACCGCGCCCTCTTCCCCGTGGGAATCGGCGATCAGCCCCTCTCGCTTGGCGGCCACCACGGCGCGCTCCACGATGCGCATCACCGAGGGCACAAAGTCGCCGCCATAGTCCACGGCAGTCACCCGCACCCCAAGGGCCGCCCATTCGGCGCGGATCTGCTTCTCTTCCTCGCGGTTGCGGGAAGAGGCGATCTGCAGCGCCGCCCTGGCCGTCTCCCGGCTGCCCGCCTGTTCTTGCGTGTGTTGCCGCTCCATACGCTCACCTCTTTGATTTAGTTGCAAGTTACGAGTTACAAGTTACAAGAGGCTACTTGATACCAGTTTGACATTGCCGCAGCCAAATCCTCTTGTAACTTGTAACTCCAAACTTGTAACTATACATGATACAACAACTCACCATACGTGGGCACAGGCCACAGGTCGCTGGGCATATGGGCCTCCAGGGCGTCACAGGGTGTTCGTACGGCCTCCATGGCAGGCAAGATGCCGTCTCGCCATTGGGCGGCATGCACCTTGTCCGTGCCCTCGGGCAGGGTGGCCAACAAGTTTTCCAGGGCCCGAACTGCGGCGTATAGCGCAACCGTATAGTCTGTCACTGTGGCAAGCTCGGTTTTTTGTGGGCCGTTGGATGCACCGGTGGCATCAAGCCCTGCGCACTGAGAGGCCAGCTCACCCTGCCAGCGCATAACAGCCGGGAGAATGGCGCGCCGCTGCATCTCTACCATGGTATTGCCTTCGATGCGCAACGCCTTGATGTAAGCGGCGTAACCTATGGCCGCGCGGGATTCCAGCTCAGGCAGCGAATAAACATGCTGCCGGGCGAACATCTCTGCCGTTTCGGGTTCGGTCAATGCGGAGACGGCCTCCACCGTGGTTGGGTAACAGGGCAAGCCCCGCCGGGCCGCCTCCTCTTGCCATTCCTGGGCATAACAATTCCCGTTAAACAACACGCGGTGATGCCCAGCAAACATCTCCGTGCACAGTGCCTGAACCTCGGCGTTGGGATCATCGGCCCGCTCCAGGCGGTCGGCCACAAGCATCAGTTCGTCGGCCACAATGGCGTTGAGTATGGCGTTGGCGGTGGCCGCCGATTGGGCGGAACCCAGCATACGGAACTCAAACTTGTTGCCCGTAAAGGCCACGGGGGCGGTGCGGTTGCGATCGTTGCAATCCTGGCTAAGGGCGGGCATGGTGGACACGCCGCTGTTGATGGTGCCGTTGGCGCCGGTAAGGGAGCCGCCGCGCAGCATACGCAGCAGGGGCTCGCCAACATACACCGAAATCAGCGGCGTTGGCGCCTCGTGGCCGCCCAAGCGCTGATCGTTGCTCAGACCGGCGCTGATCATACGCAGCAGGCCGGGATAGCGATCTACCGCAGCGATCACCGCCAGAAAGAACAGCCGGAACCGGATATTGCTTGCGGGATCCCGGCCCGGATCCAGCAGATTCTCCCCTCTGTCGGTGCCCAGGGACCAATTGTTGTGTTTGCCGCTGCCGCTTACGCAGGCAAAAGGTTTTTCGTGGAGCAACGCGGCCATGCCACGGCGGGCGGCCACCTTGCGGAGCATCATCATGGTCAGTTGGTTTTGATCGCAGGCGGCCACCGCGCCATCGTAAGAAACGACTACCTCGTGCTGGGAAGGCGCGGCCTCGTTATGCTGAATCTTGGCCACTACACCCAGCTTCCATAACTCAAAATTGAGCTCCGCCATAAAGCCGGATACCCGCTGGCGCATGGCGGCATAATATTGATCGTTCATCTCCTGTCCCTTGGGCGGGTTGGCGCCAAAAAGGGTGCGCCCGGTGTACACCAGGTCGCGCCGGTTACGGTACAGGCCCCGGTCGACCAAAAAATACTCTTGCTCCAAGCCTACGTTGGCGAACACGCGCCGGGTTTCGCTGTCGCCCAGGGCGCGCAGCACACGCAGCGCCTGCTTGTTCAGGGCTTCGGACGCGCGCAGCAGGGGTGTGCGGGTATCCAGGGCCTCGCCATTGTAGGAGCAAAAGGCCGTAGGGATACACAACGCTATGATGCCATCGGGCTCCTCCCGCAAAAAAGCCGGGGCGGTACAATCCCAGGCCGTGTAGCCCCGGGCTTCAAAAGTAGCGCGCAGGCCGCCGCTGGGGAAGCTGGACGCGTCGGCCTCACCGCGGATCAGCGCCCGGCCGGAAAATTCCAGCATCACGTCGCCCCGCTTGTAGGGAGCGATAAACGCTTCTTGTTTTTCGGCGGATTGCCCGCTCAGCGGCTGAAACCAATGGGTGTAGTGGGTCGCGCCCCGCTCCACCGCCCATTCCTTCATGGCGGCGGCGATCACCTCGGCCGCGGCAGGATCCAGAGCAATCCCCTCTTCCATGGCGCGGTGCAGCGCCTGATAGATGTTCTGCGGCAACCGCTGCCGCATCACCTGATCGGAGAATACATTGCTTCCAAAGGTTTCCGCCAACGCCTCCTGGGTTTTCTTCTGGCTTTTTTTCAATCCACTCACCCCTTCGCGACTGTTTACCTTCGCGCCGTTTCATGATATGATACTATCGATCATCGTTTCTGTCAAAGGAGGATTCCCATGTCCATGTACCGTTACGGACAGCCGTCGCGCTCCGCCAGCGCCACCAAAACCCAACAAACGATTTTGTTGCTGATCCTGCTGGCGCTGGTGATTGTGTGTGTTGGTTTGGCGATCGTTTATTCCAGCGCGTCCAGGGCCAACAACAATACGCACGCGGTGCTGGTATCGCAGATAAAAATCGAGGTGAACGCAGCCAGAACCCGGGCCGGGCAGCTGCTGCCCACGGGCGGCTCCAGCCTCGTATCCGTGATGGCCACCGTGCGCCAGCACATCCACGCTACACGCACCATCAACGAAATGGCGGCCAAAATCTACGGCCTGGGCAACGAGTTGGTCAACACAACGCTGATCACCAACTGCATAGAGCTTTTGGACAGATGCGAAAACGACATGCAAACCGGCGCGGTGGTGACCGGCACTTTTAGCCAACTGAGCGAAGCCATCGACCTGTTGTTCAGCCAGGTATCGATGCTGGAATAATTACTTTTTACTTTTTCATAGCCGCGGCAATCAGCGCGTCAAACAGCGGATGGGGATTGTCCGGCCTGGATTTGTACTCCGGATGGTAGATCACGCCCATATAAAAGCGGTTGGCGGGCACTTCAAAGGCCTCCACAAAACCCTGGGTCTCTTCCCTGGCCGGGAAGCGAAGCCCGGCGGCCATTAGGCTGTCCAAAAAAGTGGGGCTGATTTCATTCCGGTTGCCGTGGCGCTCACTGATGGACTCGGCCCCGTATATCTGTGCGATGCGGCTGCCCGGCTCCAGCCGGATTTGCTGTGCGCCGTTGCGTGAGCCGTTGCGGGTGCGGGCCATGGCCACCCGCTCCTCGGGCACGTACACCACCGGATGGGGCGTTACCGCCGATACCTCGGTGGAGTTGGCGCCCGCCATGCCGGCCAGGTTCCTGGCCGCCTCTACCACCGCCAGCTGCATGCCAAAGCCAATGCACAGGCAGGGCACATTATTTTCGCGGGCGTAACGGGCGGCCAGTATGATGCCTTCCGCGCCGCGTTCGCCGTAGCCGCCAGGCAATACGATGGCATCCATGTGGCCCAATATACCGCCGATGTTGCCCGGGGTTAGGTTGGCGGACTGTATCCATTCGATATCCACCGCCACACTATGGGCAATGGCGGCATGGGTCAGGGCCTCCACCACGCTCAGGTAGGCGTCGTGCAGGTCCACGTACTTGCCCACCATGGCCACCCGCAAGCGGCGCTTGGGGTTCAAAAAACGATCCACAATGCGCTCCCAGGCGGCTAGGTCGGGTTCCCGCTTGCCCAGGCGCAACACATCGGTCACCGCATCTGCCAAGCCTTCTTTTTCCAGCATCAGCGGCACGGCGTACAGGCACTCGGCATCCCGGTTCTGCACCACGGAGCGGGCGGACACATTACAAAACAGCGCCACCTTGTTTTTCATCTCTTGGGTAATCTCGTGGTCTGTACGGCATACCAGTACATCCGGCTGGATGCCGATGGAACGCAATTGTATCACCGAGTGCTGGGTGGGTTTAGTTTTTAACTCCCCCGCCGCCGCGATGTAGGGGATCAGCGTTACGTGGATAAAGCAGCAGTTCTCGCCGCCCACCTCCCAGCGCAACTGCCGGATGGCCTCCAGATAGGGCGCGCATTCCATGTCCCCCGCCGTGCCGCCGATCTCCACAATGGCGATATCCGCGGCGGCGTTGCTGGCCACGGTTTGGATGCGCTCCTTAATCTCGTTGGTAACATGGGGGATGGTTTGGATGGTGCCGCCCCTGTACTCACCGGCCAGCTCCCGCCGCATGATGGCAGCGTGGAGTTTGCCGGTGGTTACGCTGGCCTCGCCCCGCAGCGTACAATCCACAAAACGTTCGTAATGGCCCAAGTCCAAGTCGGCGGCCACGCCATCGTCGGTAATAAAGGCCTCGCCATGCTGCATGGGGCTAAGCAATCCGGGATCCATATTTAAGTAGGGATCCATCTTTTGCATGGATACTTTAAAACCCCGGGCCTTCAGCAGCCTGCCCAAAGACGAGGCAGTGATCCCCTTGCCCAAAGATGAAACCACACCACCGGTAACGAACACGTACTTCACGCCACTGCTCCTTTTTATGATGCTACAAAAATCAACAAAATAAATTGTATAACGGGGTAGTGATAAAGTCAAGGTATGGGGCAGGTAAAACCATTACAAACGTTATTTATACAAACATGCTTGCTAATGCCCAAACCGTCTGCATGAATCCCCCCGCCACTGCGGTGGCCCTCCCCCCTTTGACAAGAGGGGCAAAGGGATTCAAGCAAGGTATCATTCCTAACCCTTACCTCCCTTGCCAAAGGGAGGGGGACCGCCGCAGCGGTGGAGGGATTCACACATGGCGCGCCGCAAATAACCCTCCAACAGCACACCACAAGCATATTCGCCGACAAAAATGCCGCTCCTTCGCCCCTGGGCAAAGCGCCGGGCCATCTGCCGCATGGATTGATGAACCTGCTCGGGCGGCCCGTGCAAATCCTTCCAGGCCTGCCGGAGCACCCCACGGGCCTGCTGATTTAACGCTGTTTCTTGGGGCGCGCCGTTTTGCAACAAAACAAAACACATTGCCTGCAATTCGCCCAAAACGCCGTTTTGCCATGTATGATCACCAGGTTTGCTGCGCGCCCGCAACGCTCGATGAAACGCCTCATCCGGCGGATCAAGCCGCCAAAGCCCCTCCGCCTCCTTCACACGCCAACCCTTGAACAAAAGCGCCTCCCGGATCGGCACGGAATCGATGCCCTGCCGTTCCGCTGCCCGGCCTGCATCGGTCACCAGCAATGTATCTTCACAATCGGCCCAACGTACAAAACCCCAGCGGGCGCCCAGCGTTTCGTTGAGCAACGCCTGCGCCTGGGCTTTGAGCTGCCAGCCCTCGCAACCATCGCTCTCGATACATACCTTGTGCCGCAATTCTTGCGAATCCGCGGTTTTTAGCAGATATTCCAAGCACACATCCACAAAGGGCGGCTCCACGCACCAAACCACCTTTTGCGGATACACAGCAAAGGCAAGGCTGTAGCCAAACCCCTCGTACCGCATCGGCGCTTCCACTTGCTCCCGATAACTGACTTCCGATAACACCTGCCGCGAGCCTACGGCAAAGCGGCGCATTTGCACCTCACCGTCCAGCAACAGCATTTCAACTTCGGCCTCTGCTTCTTGATAGCACAACAGCCAGCCATCGGATGAGCACATAAGCTCACCTTCTGCCAGTGTCTCTCCTTCAGAAAGGGTCACCTCTCCCTCTTGTTGTTGATACCCAATGCGCAGCGCCACGCTATAGCGTTCCATGGCCTGCCTCCTTCATCAAAAAAGCCGCCATTCCGGCGGCCTGTGAATCAACTGTTCAGCCTCTTTTTTTTGTAGGCCAGTACAAACAGACCAACAAACACAACAATGTTCGCACAAATCATCAGCAAGGGTTCCGCCATGCTGGCGGTGGGCTCGTTGGTAAAAATAACGTTCATCTGCACGGTAAACACAACGCCCGCTATCCTCCTCACCGACTCGTTAAATTGAGACATCATCGGCACCAAGGCAAGCATCACCGCAAGCGGGGTTGCCAGGGCGGTGGCGGACTGCTGATTTTTTGCAAAAATCCCTACCGTCGCGCCCAGCGCCGCAGAGGCGGTCGCGCCTAAGAGCAGCACGCCCACGAATCGTATCATCAGCATGCCGGAAAATTCGGCGATCAAGGCAAAGAGCACCGACACAACCGCGCAAGCAATCAATACAAAGCCGGTGATGCCCGTCAAGTAGTGATGGGGTTTCACCCCGGCCATCGACAGAAAGCGGAGGCTTTTGTTTTCCTTGTCTTCGGCGATGGCCATGGCAATCAAGGTGAGGGGCGTCATGCCCGCAAACATCGCCCCAAAGGTGACGGCAAACATGCTGTTGGGAATCTCGGGGTCGGGTTTGGCCATCATTTCGGTCATCACAAAAGCCATGATGGGAAAAAGAATAAACTGAATAAAGATCGTGGCGTTTTTTAGGGCATCCCTTGCCTGCTTTACAAAAATCGCGCTGATGCTTCTCATTCCGCTGCCTCCCCCGTCATCTTAATAAACACGGCTTCCATGTCGGGCATGGTTTTCATTGCGTTGTGGCGTTCGCAAACTTCGGTGGGTACGCCCTGCTCCACAATTTTCCCGCCGTGCAAAAGGGCCACGTAGTCGCAAAGCTTCACCGATTCTTCCATATTGTGCGTGGTTAAAAAAATGGTGGTACCCCTGTCGCGCAATTGTAATATCAGCTTGTGGATGCCATGGGCGGTTACGGGGTCGAGGCCGCTGGTAGGCTCATCTAAAAACAATGCTTTGGGCTCGTGCAAAATGGCACGGGCCAACGCCAGGCGCTGCCGCATGCCCTTGGAAAGTTTGTTGACCGGCTTTTTTTCGGAGCCGCCAAGCTCTACGTTTTGGAGGGCCTCCAGGGCCTTTTTACGGGGGATTTTGTAGATCGTTGCAAAAACGTCCAGGTTTTCGATGCAACTGAGCCGGGGGAAGAGCCCGTCTTCATCCAGCATCAATCCGGTTTCAAAGGGGGGCGCGCCGATTTCATGGCTCCCGCTATCGGCCTTTAATTGATTGGTGAGAATGTTGATAATGGTGGTTTTACCGGCCCCCGAGCGCCCTAGCAGCCCAAAAATCTGCTTTTCCCGCGCCTCAAACGTCACGCCCGACAGTACGGTTTGCGGGCCAAAACTTTTGACGATGTTGTCCATCCTTACCATTCATTGCACTCCTTCATTGCTGTATAATCATCCAAAATCCTGGGTAATCATAACATAGTGCGCAAATCATGTCAAATTAGGAATCCCTCCACCTGGAATCCCTCCACCGCTGCGGCGGTCCCCCTCCCTTTAACAAGGGAGGTAGGGGTTTAGGAACGAAACCGTCACAAAAATCCCTGAATTAGCAAAAATTATTTCCAAATGCTTTTGCCCTAATTACCGACCACTTGCAACCGATGTGCGTTTTTTTCAAAGGCGCTCACCACATGGGGATGAAACTGCTTGCCCGCCTCCTCGTGCAGCACCGCCAGGGCGTTGAGCACACTCTTGGCCTTGTGGTAGGAGCGCTCGCTGGTCATGGCCACAAAAGCATCCGCCGTGGACAAAATGGAGTAGTCGATGGGTTGTTCAGACAGCTTAAGCCCCTGGGGATAGCCGTTGCCATCGTAGCGCTCGTGATGATACATGATGGCATTGCGAACCTTGGTGGGCAGCTCCACCTCGTCGAATATCTTTTGGGCCACTTGGGGATGCTTGCGCACCAGCTCCCACTCCCGCTCGTCCAACTCCCCTTCTTTTCGCAGCACAGCATCGTCTATGGCGATTTTGCCCACGTCGCGCAGCAAGGCGGCGATCCGCAATTTGTTGATCCGCCTGCGGGGCAAACCCATCGTACGGCCGATCATCATCACGCATTTTTCCACCCGCTTTGCGTCGCCCTTTGCGGAAGCATCT
The DNA here is from genome assembly GCA_009784985.1 of Clostridia bacterium. GTDB lineage: Bacteria > Bacillota > Clostridia > Christensenellales > Aristaeellaceae > WQXF01. Next base: position 10,773 of record WQXF01000069.1, read on the forward strand.
TTACCCTCAATGGCCTCGGAAAGGGCTTCGATCACTCGATAATACTGGGTTTTTTCTTTTTTGTATCGCATTAGCGAAAAACGTACCATCACCAGCGCCAGCACCGCCCACAACACAATGAGCGCGCCGTTTTCAATTTGCAACAGCAGCGCGATCACCGTTGAACACACCACGCTGGCCAGCACAGTTGGGGGCAATAGCAGCAAATGGGAGCCGATCTGCCGCCAAGCGCCTCCGCCCATGGCCTCGATGATGGTATACAAGAACCAACTTGTGGCCCCTGCCACCCCATAAAAAAGGCAAACCGGCAGCAATGAATCGGGCCAGGCAAACACCGGCCAGGTTTCCCCCGGCAAACGGTAGAACATGGCGCCCACCATGATGGACAGCACCACCACGCCATCGCCAAACAAAAGGGCACGCAACGATCCGCTCAATACGCTGCGCCGTTTGCCCGTTACACTGTCGCGCATCCACGTGAGGGCTGTGCTGGCCTCATACACCACCACGGCGATGGAGGCATCGTATATCAGCGATATGGCCAGCGCCGCCCCCAGTCCGGCGTGCATCCTGCGTACGCCAAAATCCCCCGGGATCGAACGCAACAGGGCGGTGAGCAAAACCAAAACAGCCAATTGACCGGCCATTGGCAGCCCACCATCCAGTATATCCTGAGCAGATGATTGAAAAGAGAAGTAAAACAAAACCGCCCCAATGATGGAAATCAGCAGTGCGTAATTTGCTTGCCGCCTATTCATGCTGTCGCTGCGCAATTTGGCCATGATACTCAGCGCTTGATGACGTCAATCAACCGATTGGAGGCGTTTAGCACAGCTTTAAGGGCCGCACTGTCATTGTCGATTTCCACCAGGGCGCTGCCCAGCAGCAATTGGCTGCGAAGGGTGCAGTACACCATGGCCACCAGCAACTGGCGGCCGCCGATTGTCTCTTGCACAATATCCACCAACTCAAAGGCTTTTTTGCCTACAAACTCGTTCATGGCCTCCACGGTGGCCTGGGCCACCATACGCCCACGCCCAAACAGGCCGGGGGTAAGCGCCGCCGATCCCGAATAGATCATGCCCTTGTGGGAAAGATGCACCGTAACATGGGTACGGCGGGGCCCGATTTCCAGCTGCATTCCGTCGTATTGCAACCGGATCACGGAACTAAGGGGCCTTTCTTCCTTGGGCCGGGACACATTGATGATGCGCTGATCCACATCCACTTCAAAGGTGGTGTTAAGCGCCGATTGAATGTCGCGGGTCAGTTGCTTGGGATTTTTGTTATCGTCAGCAATCACGGTGATTTCCTTGGCGATGCCATCTTCATCAAATAGCACACGGGCAGAACGCACACCTTCGATGCGGCTGATCAGCTCACGCCAAAGCTCTTCCCTGCTGGTGTGCTCGGGCCTGGAAAGTGGATATTCCATTTGCGCCGCCCTCCTTCTAGGTATGCATACTTATGTTATATGGTAGCACAGGCGATGGAAAAGCTCAAGCATTGGAATGCTTAAATTTGAAATTTATCTTTCTTTCTGTGATCGATCACGGTTGACAAATCGATCAGACATAAATATACTATGATCAAAAGATTGGGAACGGAGCGATTGCCATGATGATATCTTCAACAGAATTCAAAACAAACCTGGGCAAATACCTTGACTTGGTGACGGGCGAAGACATTATCATCACCCGAAACGGGCGAAAAATCGCCAAGTTGGTAAAAGAAGAGGATGCTACAGTCTCGGACATCCGATCCCTGTTTGGTATACTCGCCAACACCGAAGCATCCCGCATGAGTGATAGCGAAGTGAAGGAAGCCATCCATGCGGAAAGGAGCAAACGATATGACGGTTCTAATTGACACCAATGTGATCCTAGATTATGTATTGCAGCGTGAACCGTTTGCCGACGCCGCCTATGCATGCCTCGACCGCCTCATCACAGGCAAAGCCAAGGCGTGGCTTACGGCTAGCACCATTACGGATATTTATTATGTAACCCGCCGGACACTAAAAGACGCGGAAAAGGCAAAAAGCGTCATTTCAAAGCTATTGAACGCTTTTTTTATCGCGGGCGTAGATAAGGCCGACTGCCTAAGCGCATTGGATATCGGCATAAAAGACTACGAGGACGCGCTGGTATCTATTTGCGCCAAAAAAGTAAAATGCGAGTATATCATTACACGGAATGTGAAGGATTTTGTGGATTCACCCGTACCAGCGATTCTTCCAGCAGATTATTTGCGGATGTAGATCCCTTTTTTGCGCTACTCGTTGCATCCAGCCAACGCATCCTGTATAGTAAGGTCATAAAATGGTTTTACTGTTCGAAAAAATGAAAAAGGTGGTTAAATATGAAAAACCCCATAGCACAGCGCAAGGCTTACGGAGTGCTGGCGTTATTTGTTCTTTGCGTTTTGCTTTTTTGCACAAAAGCTTCTCCTCTTTTTGTTTTTCATGACAACTATGACGTGAACGTATATCTCACGATGGGCAAAGGGATGTTGCGCGGCATGGTGCCATACCGCGACTTGGTTGAAGGGAAGGGCCCGCTGTTCTACCTCATGTTTGGTTTGGCCTCCCTTGTGGATCCTCGTGGATTTATGGGCGTTTTTATTTTGATTTTTGCAGCACAATGGGGCGCATGCGTCTTAGCGTTCAAAATCGCCAATCATTATCTGCACAGCCCTACTCGTTCTTTTTGCGTAGCAGCCTGCCTGCCCTTGTTTATAACTAGAAAATTCTTTTTATGCACAATTCATGGATTATGGCGGGGGCACGCCAGATGAATTGATGTTGCCATTGGTGTTGGGCGGCCTCTTTCTTTTGCTACGCTACGATAGAAATCGGGATGAGGTACAAACGAAAAACATGTGCCTGCAGGGTATGCTGGCCGGCAGCGTGTTTATGATGAAGTTTCCCAACACCATACTCTGGGCCGGGTTGTTGTTGCCGCCAGTTGTGTACATGCTGGCGCGTGGGCGCTGGAAAAAACTAATTACGGAATGCGGAGCGGTGATCGGCGGTTTTGCGCTGGTTACACTCCCTTTTATCGCATATCTGCTGATTATGGGTGCCCTGGCGGACTGCATAGACATATGCTTCCGCTACAACATGCTATATACCAGTGCTGGCATGACGTTTTCCGAACATGCGCGCCACGCATTGCTCAAAGCGTTGGATTTTGCGAGAAGTTATTGGCGCTATACAGCGGTCATTCTGTTCGGGTTTTTGTTCCTTCTGCTCCGGCGACCCCGGCGTTTGCTGCCTTTTGCGGGCACAGCACTGGGGTTTTTGCTATTGGGCGGCGTGATTTTTTGGGGATTTGTGTATCCTTATGCCGCCATCCCGATGATGGCCTTTTCTGTATTCGCCCTGACCGCCTTCTTCAGCCTAATACCGAAGACCTGGGTGCAAAAATTGCCCTCGAAGGGGCGGATACCGCTGCTTACCGTATGCATGCTGTTGCTGGGCGCACTCATTGTACGGCAAAATGCGCTGGTGCGTTCGGAGTTATTCTGGCCGGGGCGGGAACCATTGGAAACCTGCCAGCAGCAGGTAGCCGCGCTGCTGCGTGCAGAAGATGGCGAAGAACCAACGCTACTGCAAGTAGATAGGCAGGATGCAGGGTTTTACACCGCTGCCGGTATTTTGCCTCAAGAGCGCTACTTTACCACACTCAATAGCACCTATGCAGTATTCCCCCAGGTATTAGATGCACAATTGGCCAGCATACAGGCCGGAAAAAATGAGTTTATCCTGTTAACGTGGGCGCTACCGGAAGTGTTGGCTTACAAACCCGAAGAGGAACGCACCATATACGATAAGCTATTGTATGCTACGGAGGAACTGTATGAACGCGTAGCTACCATTGAGGGCACGGCTCTGCAATCGGGCATTCCCTTCACGCTTTATCGCTTACGGAACGAGTTATAATACTACCACTCAGCGTAGCGCAAACACAAAATCCTTCACGATCTGTTCAACGTTTTCAATCAGGAAGTAGTATAAATAAAAAGAAACATCGCCCCGCCTGATATATGGCGGGGCGACATTTCTTTGTGGAAACCGGCGGCGACCTACTCTCCCGGGCCGTCTCCAGCCAAGTACCATCGGCGCAGAAGGGCTTAACTTCTGTGTTCGGAATGGGAACAGGTGGGACCCCTTCGCCATTGCCGCCG
>WQXF01000070.1 GCA_009784985.1 Clostridia bacterium
CATCGCCAGCAAAATCTGCCCCACGTTGTGAGATACGCCACCTGCTACGCTCACCCCTACCGGGCTAAACCAGCGCGTTTGCCGCGCCAGGGCCATCACACACAAACTGAGCAATCCTCCGGCCAGGCTGTAGAACATGGCGATCAGGTTGGCAAACACAAAACCCACCGCCAGCACCCGCACCAAGGACACCACAAAGGCCTGCCGAAAACCGCGGTAGTACAGCATTATCAATACCACCACATTGGCCAGCCCCAGCTTGATGCCCGGCACAGCGCCCGCGATGGGGGGGAACAAACGCTCAATCCAACTCAGCACAAAAGCCAGGGCGGTCATCATCGCCAACAAGGCTATCCGTTGAGCAACGGAATCGATTCGGCCCCCACGCCTGCTCATCAGGTCACCACATCCACATCATCGAATTCAACGGGGACACCCCCGGCCCCCACCCAGCGCACGATCAGGCGATGGGGCAGGCATACGATAATATCCGCACCGGGTGGCACGATTCCCTTGCGCACGCACCACTGATCCGGGCAGTTGGCTTGGGCCATGCGTACGCCGTTGGATAGGATTTCTATCGTATTTTGCTCTCCCGCCTGCCCTGCAATCTTGTGCTGGCCTGGGATCAACAGCAACTGCTGTGTCCCGTCTACCGATACCTGCACGCGGGCATCGCTTTGGGCGAGGCTCGCATTTTGATATCGATTCCATGCCAAGAGCAGCAAAGCTACCAGCAATACACCGGCGATCAGCAGCCATTCGTTCTTTTTTAGCATAGGCCCTTACTCTTCTGTTAGCGCTTGCGGCGCTTGTTGCGCTTCGGCGGCGGCTGTTCGGTTGTATTTTACGGCAGGTCCGCCCGCATCGCTCTGCAGGGTGAGCCGCCTATCATCCAACTGCACGATGGCATGGGTGCGCCTTTGGGGTTTGGGTGTCTCCCCGGTCATCAGCGCATAATCCGCCACATTAAAGTAAAATGTTTCGCCGTCTAATACGCAGGTGCCGTCGGGCCGGAACTCAGCGCGCTGGCCGGTGGGGGACTCCCATACGCCCAGGATCATAAAGTTAAAGTTTCTGAGCAGCGCGCGGGCTTCCCGCATGTCGCTGATGCGCATCAAGTATGGGTAAGCCGCCAGGGGATCACCCATGTTAACCAGCAGGCGGGCATGCATAAGGTTGGCTGTGCGATAGCTGCCTACCAAGTCCGCATAAGCGGCAGGGATATCGTCCAAGGGTACGTCCTGGAGCAATTGCAGCACCTGGGCATGTTTTTCAGCTAACATGGCGGCATCCACCCTGGTCTTTAAGCCACCCAGCCAACTATCGTACACGCGCTGGCTGCGCTCCCTGGCGTCTTGAAAGGAACCTAGGGCATCAAAGGCCTGGCCCGCGGCGGCATAATCCCCGGCCAGCTCGTACCGCTCCGCCTGTTCGTAGCGGCACACGCTTACCATGGTGGCGGCATCCTCGAACTTGCCCAGGGAAGCAAAGAGAACGATGGCCTCCTCAAGCCGGTTGTGGGCGCGCAGGGCCTGGGCTTGGTTGTACTCGCATCGGTTGGTTTTTTCAACGGCGTCCTGATAGGCGCCCAGGCCGCGGAACAGTTCCGCCGCCACCAGCCAATCCTCACCGGCCATAGTTGCCTCGGCATGGGCATAATGGCTTGCCAGGACGCGATCCGCCGCGTCCCCATAACCATCCAGCGCCTCAAACAACGTTTGGGCGTTGGAAAAATCTCCGGCTTCGAAAGTTTCTTCGGCAATTTGATAACGCACCGCCAGCAAACGCTGGGCGGAATCGTCATGATCGTCCAGGGCAGAAAAGGCTTGCACAGCCTCGTCCAGCTCGCCGCTGGCCGCCAGGGCGTCGGCCTGGGCATAGGCGGCAGCCAGGGCCAAAGCGGCGGAATCCAGGTACGCGCCCAGCCTTTCGAATTGTTGCTTGGCCTCTTCGTACTTTTTGGCGGCCATTTGCTCCAGGGCGTATTGATACAGGCCGTGGCGGGCCAGGTCCACCGCGTCCTTGTATTCAGAAATCGAGTTGTAGAGGGACACGGCCTGGAGGTATTCCCCTTCCCCGGCCAACTGCCCAGCACGGCGATACACACAGTCCGTCGCCCGGGCCGGAGCATCCCGATAGTCCCCCAAGGCGGCAAACCGCCTGCCCGCCGCCTCGTATTCGCCCCGATTCATGGCTTGCCCCGCCAGCTGATAGGTCGCATCCTTTAACATTTCCGGCGAGTCTTCATATTCGCCAAGGAGCATCAGCAACGTTTCCGCAAGCTGGTAATCGCCTTCGTCCATGGCGCGGTAGGCTTGGCTGTATCGGTAGGCGCTGGCCTCGCCAAGGGCCTGGGAAGAATCGGTCATGGCATCCAGGGCGCGCAAACCTTGCTCACGTTTGGTTTCGTCTTGGCTGGCCAGCATACCCTTGGCGATACCGTAATCCGCCTCTTGCACCCGCTGATCCGCCTGGCGGTAATCCCCCAAAGAAAGAAAGATTTCTTTGGCGCGCTGAGGGTCGCCGTTAAGCAGCAGGTCGCCAGCCTGGCGGTAACGCAGCTCCGGCAACCCAAAGGACACAAACAGATAGGCCCCGATGGCCAGGGTAAGGGCGGTGGACATCAGCGCCACCCGGATCCGCCTTTTGCGCCGACGGCGGGCTTCCAGGGTTTTACGCTGGGCTTCTTCACGGGCGGCTTCTTCGGCCTTACGTTTGGCCTGCTCTTGCTGCTGCCTGTCTTGCTCCTCAATCTGGGCCTGCACCGCCGCCGGATTGTATTGGGCAAAGACCTGCTGCTTGTCGCGCCCGCAGCGGCGGCATTCGGCCTCGGTAGCCAAGTTGGGCCGCCCGCACACGCACACCCAAATCGTTCCCTGATCCGAGGGGAAACCCGCCGCGTCCGGCCCCGCCGCACGCTTCAGATGCTCCAGCAACCGGCCTGGGGCCAGCAGGTTGGGTTCATAGTTGTGATACTTGCCTTCGCCGATGCGCCACACGGTGGCATCGTCGAACCATACCTTTTCGATGCCCAAATCGATGCGCTGAAGCCAGTCTTCGTTTTCCACCGCCACATTGGCCTCAAACCAATTTTTCCCGGCGGCTTCAAGGCCCATTACCCGCTCCACTCGGCGGAACAGCGCATTGCCCTCGGCATCCAGCAAGGTGAGCGAAACCTGCACGCTGCGCACCATTTGGCTGGAAAGGTTAAAAAACACCAAGGAATAATAGGGCTGTTCTTCAGAAGGCAGCTTGTAGTCGTATAATTCAATGGGGCAGGAAATGTCAATTTTTATTGCATTCATCGCACGCACCTCGCTTATACAACATATAGTATCACAACCTACGCAATTCGTCTACCTCTTGGGTTGTCAGTTCTCGATGCGCGCCCCTTGTCAAGTTGCCCAACCGCAGAGGCCCAAAGGCTACGCGGCGTAAAGAGAGCACCTTGTGCCCCACGGCATCCAGCATGCGGCGCACCTGCCGGTTGCGCCCCTCCCCTATGCCGATCAAAACGGTGCTGGCAAAGGCTTCTACTTTGATTACCCGCACCCTAGCCGGAGATGTGGGACGGCTCTCCCCTTCCATCAGCACCCCTTGAGCCAGGACTCGGACTGCCTCCTGATTCAGCGCGCCGGTGATCCGTGCCAGATACACCTTTTCCACCTCTTGGCTGGGATGCAGCAAGCGATGGGTAAGTTCCCCGTCGTTTGTGAGCAACAGCAGCCCCTCGCTGTCGTAATCCAACCTACCCACGGGAAACACACGCACCGGGTAATCGGCAAAGTGATCCAGCACGGTGGGGCGGCCCCGGTCGTCCATAGCGGTAGTCACTTCCCCCGCCGGTTTGTGATAGAGCACGTAGTGTTTGGTTGCCTCGGGATACACGGCTTGTCCATCCACAGAAACCAAATCGCCCTCGGCCACGCGCACGCCCATTTCGCGCACGGTTTGCCCATTGATCGCCACAAGGCCTGCGGCGATCAATTCGTCGCAACGCCTGCGGGAAGCCACCCCACACTGGGCTAGGTATTTGTTTAATCGCATGCAAAATCCCCTTGTAGGGGCGGCCCTGTGTGGCCGCCCACTCGTTTTGTGGGCAGATGCGCAGTTTGCGGGCAGCCACACAGGGCCGCCCCTACAAGGGGTTGTTCCCTCATTCCTACCTAGCCAACAAACACCATCTGCGCAATACGCGCAATAACTGATTCCAAAACGTAAGATTGGGTACATCCCGGCTGGGATACAGAGGCCGCTCATCCAGCACCAATCCGTCGGCCATCAGGCGGATCGAACCGATAGGTTGCCCAGCTTGCACCGGGGCAGCCAGGGCGGCAGGCAGGTCTATCTCCAGCACCGGGCTTTCATCCTGGCGCAAGGGGGCGCTGATCGGCGCTCGCAGCACCGCTTCCACCCCATTGAAAAGGCCCCCCGACACGGGTATGTACCGCACCGATTCACCGGCATTCAGCAGCGTCACTTGGCTAAATGCCGTAAAGGCGGCGTCCATCAATTCCTTCGCCACATCAAACCAGCTGGGGCAGCCCAGCACCACACCTACGATCTCCAGTTCGCCCCGCTGCGCCCCAAAAACCAAGCATCGCCCCGCCGCCCTGGTGTAACCCGTCTTGATGCCGGTGGCCCCCGGATAGTCACCCAGCAAACGGTTCTTGTTGCGCAGTTGCCGGTTGTACTCGCGCCCCTCCCAGGGAATGGACGCCCGCTGGGTGGACACAATCCGGCGGAAGTCGGGCAACTTCATGGCCTCGCAGGCGATCCGCGCCAAATCCCGGGCCGAGGTGTAGTGATCGCTGTTTGGCAAGCCATGGGGGTTAGCAAAGTTGGTATTGGTTGCGCCCAGCTCCAGCGCCCGAACGTTCATCAAATCGGCAAAACTCTGCACCGAGCCGCCGATGTGCTCGGCGATGGCAGTGGCGGCATCGTTGCCGGAGGAAAGCAGCAAGCCTTGGAGCATCTCTTCCATGGTAAGTACTTCGCCAACGCCCAGGTAAATCGAGGTGCCCGGCACACCGTATGCGGCATTGCCGCAAGTCACCGGGTCTGAAAGTTGGGCTCTTTCCAGCGCCAGCAGGGCGGTCATCACCTTGGTGGTGGAGGCCATGGGAAGAGGGGCATCGGCATTGTACTCGTAGAGCACCCGGCCTGAATGGAGCTCAATCAAACACGCCGCCTTCGCACCCAAAGCAACCTGCGTATCGGCTGCTTCTGCCGCTTCCATTTCCTGCGCACCGGCACTGATTCCATTATACAGGAATGTGCAGCAGATGAAAAGTACAAGCAGCCACTTTCTCCACTTCATTTCCCACTTCTTCACTTTCCAGCCTCCACCTTTTCTCCATAGCAATGCACACACAAAGCTATGCGTCCGCGCACAAAAAAAGCCGCTCTTCTACGAACGGCTTTTGGATCGGTCACGGCATATACGGCGGATTATACCCCGAAGGATTGGGCGGATACGGATGTTGATAGGGATTCGCCGCATCAATTTTAGGCTCTTGCGCCTCCGGCTTTTTTTCTTCTTTGCAAAAAACTTCCTTCAGATCGTTAATCACCTGGGGCGCCAGCTCCATCACACGATCCAGGGGCGTGATGTAGTTGGCGCTGAGCAGCTTCACCTGCCCGTTGCCCACCACCAAAAAGCCCATGGGATGCACCGATACGCCCGCACCGCTTCCCCCCGCAAAAGGCAGGGCCTCCCCCGTTACGCCCTGCGCCCCCTTGCGTTCATCTGAGCCATACTCCCCACCCCCGGCCACAAAACCAAAACATACCCGCGAGATGGGTATAATGGTGCTCCCATCTTGGGTAGCCACAGGGTCGCCGATCACCGTATTCACATCCACCATGTCTTTGATATTCTCCATGGTGGTTTCCATCAAGCTTTCGATTGGATGCCGCTCCATACGCTCCCCACTTTCCCGGCCACGCTCTCTAGCGCGAGCCAAATCGCCGCACCCATAATGTTTCCAACATGAAATTCGATTATGCAACGAACGCTGCACAAAAAAGCGGCGTCCCGGTCGTCACGCACGTTCACCGTGGGCCGTACGCGAGACGCAACAAATATCCGCCGCGCAAGAAACTGCAAGGCAGCACAGCATACCCCGTATAACATTGCGGTTAGGGCCGCGTCGCCGGCGCCCACGCGCATCGATACGCTCATCCCTCGCAAGCGCAAACAGCGGCGCAAGCTTTTGGCGCACCTGGGATGATCCCGCAAAAAGAAAACCGCGTCCCGTATCTCCTTTACCGTTGCCTCAAAACCTTCATCAGGTTTGCTTTTGCTGCCCCGCTTGCGTATGCTCAGGGCCAGGCCCCCCTCGCGCCGTTCCACCACGGCGTCGTAGGCAAGGCGAAACTTCCATATAAAACAATTCAGGTGCAAGGTGGGCACACGGTTAAAATCAAAGCGGCCATCGGCACGCACGGGCATCCACCACAGCACACCAAACAGCGCCAGGGCTAGGGCGGCATAGGGCAACACGCGCACACACCTCCGTTAGGGTAACAGTACGCGTATTTTTTCCTTTTTGATGGAAGAACATGCGTGCATTCGCAGGGCGACAGCTTTTGTGATGCGCTTGATCCATCCCACCGGCGATCATGGCCCACAAACATCAATGCTCATGATCTTCCTGGTATGGGCATCGATATGAACAAGTATATTCGTCGCTACTTCTATTTCTGCGGGGTTTAGACTGTCCGAAAAACCAAACTCCCATATGTGTTTTGTAGGGTCGTCATAATCATAGTAAAGAAAGCTAAATACACACTCAAAATACGCCCTTGTATCGTTCGTAACATAGCCCTCCTCAATGAGTGCTTGCCATATAAGCCGCTCGGCTTCCAGCGGGCTAATATCGCAGTTGGTTGGCTCTATTTCCCTGGATTCCGTCCACCGCATGGGGTCAAACGGTTTGGACAGGGTACGTTCTGTTTCCGTCCAATAGGCTTGGTTTGTGCCCTTCGCCTTCTTTACAGCTCTTTCCAGCATGTCAAGGCATAGGTCAATTGTGTGATCGGCGCCGGCGTCTGGTCTGGTTATATCCGCAATGCAATTAGGAATCACCATATACCCATCCATGTTGCTTAACTGCACATGAATTTTATGGTAATAAATTCCTAGTGCGGTGAATGATGGTTCGTTAACAATACCGATAGTTTCTGAATCATAAATACACCCGTTTGCATAAAGATCAACAGACGGCATGCCGTTGTCATGCACATGCCAATGGTTCTGAAACGGCACATATTGCCCATTTTCTTTCTTCTGGAACCACTCTTCTTCGGTCAGTAATTCATCCTCAAAAACCCAACCTGCAGCACGGCCAATCCGCACCTTGTAGCGAGGTTGGCTAAAAAGCTCGTCCACCCTTTTGTCAAGCAAAACAACCTGTGTTCCATCAGGATATATACCCGCACTTCGGTCAACATCCATTTGCTCACTAGACCGTAGGCATATCCAGCCGTGGCCTGTGGCATCATATAGATGTCTTATGTCTTCCGCGTAGGCATGTGAATCGGACATGAGCGCTGCAATGCACAACACAGCAACTGTGCACATTACAAGGGCTATTGTTAGGCTAAGATATGGTTGTCTTTTTCGCATTCCTATTTCCCCTTAAAAATCTTTTCTGTCAAACTCAATTTATTCTTCTTCCGATAGCAGTGCTTCATAATAGTTCATTCTGTTTTGTGCAAATCCGTCCAAAGGTTTACTATACATATTATGTCAATCCCCGATTCCTAAATCCACATTCACTTCTTCATTCGCCTCTTCCGCCTGGGGCACAGCCAAATCCACCGGCGGCAGCTCGGCCAGCGATGCAATACAAAAATGGCGCAAAAACTCGTCGGTGGTGCCGTACAGAATGGGCCGCCCCAAACTCTCTTTGCGGCCTATGTCTTGAATCAGCCGCTTTTGCACCAACGAGTGAATCGAATAATCGCACTTTACGCCGCGAATGGCCTCCACCTCGCTGCGGGTCACCGGTTGTTTGTAGGCTACCACGGCCAAGGTCTCCAGCGCGGCTTGGGAAAGGGATTGTTTTTGTATCGGCTGGAGCAGGCGTTCCACGTAGGGTGCATAATCGGGCCGGGTAGCAAGCTGCACGCGGCCCCCAAAGCGCATCAAACGAATGCCCCGCCGCCCAAACTCATATTCACCCTCCAGGGCGTCCAGTGCTTCATCCAATTGCTCGGGCATTACCTCCAGGGCCTCCAACATGGCGTCCCGCTCCACCGGATCGCCCGCCACAAATAACACCGCCTCGATGATGGCGCAAAGTTTATTCCGCTCCAACAGCTTCCCTCCCGTGTTGTGTTAACCAAATATCCTCGAATACCCCATCTTGTTCGATGCGCAGCTTACCCAGGCGGAGCAACTCCAACAGTGCCATAAACAAGGTGACAACTTCATCCCGCGTGGGCCGTTCCGAAAACAAATGGGTAAACAGCACCGGCCCCCGCCGGATCCGCGAACTGATACGAAACACGCACTCTTGAATGGAATAAGGCTCCCGGATGATCTCCCTGGGCGCAAAAGAAGCCTCTTCCGGCTCGGCAACCCGCTGCATCAAGCGATAAAACGCGCCAATCAAGCCCTCCATGGTTAGGTTGTCTAACTGATAACTTTGGGGAGGCAGCGCATATTCTTCCGGCAGTTTTGAAAACACGGCCATGGCGGCACGTTCGATGCCCTGCATCTCCCCCGCGCCTTCTTTGATAGCCCTGTATTCGTGGAGCCGCCGGATCAGCGCCTGCTCGGGCGATTCGTCGCCCTCCTCTTCCGGATCGGGGAGGCGGGGCAGCAGCGCCCGGGACTTAATCTCCAGCAGCGTGGCCGCCATGGTCAAAAACTCGCTGGCGGTATCCATGTCGATGGCGTCGATGCCCTCTAAAGAGGCCAAGTACTGCTCGGTGATTTGTGAAACAAAGATATTACAAATATCCACCTTTGCCCGTGCGATCAGGTGGAGCAGCAAATCCAACGGGCCTTCAAACTGGTTTAACTGCACTTGATAGGCCATGCGTTCTCCTAATTCCCCGTAAGCATTAAAAACATGCTCAGCACCGCGCCATGCACATTGGTGGCCAGGAAGTTCATTACGTCGCTTAGGATATTGGTGAAGATTGAAAGCCCTACGACCGCCATCATACCTATCTGCGCCATTTGGGGGGTGATGTGGAATCGCCCTCGAAAAATCACGTTATTGGCCACATGGTAGCCGTCCAGTGGCGGAAAGGGCAGCAGGTTAAATATGGCCAACATCAGGTTCAATTGCACCGCCACAGAAAGTAAACCCATCACCGGCGCGAGCCAGGTGTGCTGCATAAACTCTCCGCTGACGTTTAAGCCCATCACCACCAAACGAAAATTGATTCCATAAAACTCCAAAAAAGCTTTGGGGCCACCCAAATCAGCAATGACCTCCGGCTTCCATAAAAAACGATTCAGCGCCACCATCGCTGCGGTAAAAAACATAAACAAAAGCAGATTGGTAGCGATACCCGCCAGCGATACCTTGATCTCGTCCGCTACACGATGCCGGTAGTTTCGGGGATTGACCGGCACGGGCTTTGCCCAGCCGAAACCAACGGTAAACATCATGAGCGTGCCCATGGGATCCAGGTGGCGGCGCGGGTTTAGGGTCATGCGCCCCATCAGGCGGGCAGTGGGGTCGCCACAGCGGTTGGCCACAAAAGCATGGGCCCACTCATGGAAGCTCAGGGCAATCAACAGCGCAGGTACACGATACAGCACCAACCGCAAAAACATGCCCGGATCGGAAAAAAGTGTTTCTAGCAGCAAGAAAGTGACCTCCTAAAGGGTTTAAAAAATTCTTACAAAAAAGCTCCCTTGCATTATACAGCAACGCGTCAAGAGGTGCAATGTCTTTGATCATTCCCACGACACCAGCAAATCCGCCAGCTCCCCAGCCACCGACGAACCCAACGCTTCCATCGTAGATGCAGAATGCGCCTCTTTTGTATCAATCGGCAAAAGCAAGCTGGCCCGCGTTCCCTCGCCCACTTCGCTCTCGATTTCTATCCGCCCGCCCATGCGCTCAATAAAGGATTTCACCAGCGACAAGCCCAGCCCACTTCCATGGCCAGCCGAAAAGCGATGAAACAGACTTTTTGCTTGTTCTTTGTTGATGCCGCAGCCGTTGTCGCACACACTGATATGCGCCTCCTGGCCTACCTGCTCAATCGAAAGGCAAACCAATCCCCCTGGCTCAGTGAACCGCACTGCGTTGGAAAACAGATTGAGTACGCAACGTTCCAGCCGCACCAAGTCGCATTGAATCCAAACTTCCTTGAGGTTTGCAACTACGAGGAACTCCAGGCCCTTGTGCCGGGCATAGGGCGCGCAAGCCAGGCCCATCTCCCGCAGCCAGACCACCCCTTCTACCCGCTCCATATGCAACCTTACGCGGCCCTCGTCAATGGCCGCCAGATCCCCAATATTGCCCACAAGTCGCAACAGCTGCTGGGCGTTTCTGCGGATCTGCGCCAAATCCCGCTCCTGATTTTCGCCGGGCTGTTCTTCAAGCAACTGGGCTGTGTTTAGGATGATGCTCAGGGGCGTACGCATATCGTGGCATAGGTCGGCCAAGCGCTGCAGCGCAAAGGAGCCGCAGCGCTTGGCTTTTTTCTTTTGTTGCTCTTTCATTATTCTTTTGGTCTTCATGTGATCTAGTATAACATCTGCAAGACCATTTTTCTACAAAAACTTTAACAATCCGACACTACAAGAAGCAAATTTCGCAAAGTTTATCGAAAGACTTTCACTGCTTCTCGTTCAATCGAAAGCCCAGCCACAAATCGATCCATGTAGGCGGCAAATCCGGCCGCATCGGCCTCGTTGGGCTCCATGGTCTCCCCGGTTTCGCCCTCAAACACTTTTTGGGTTAGGTAGCACTCCAATGCTTCGCCAGGGTTGCGGCCCACAAGATAGGCCGCGAGCAACGCAGCGCCCCATGCGCCACCCTCCCCCGCCGTTTCCATCACTGACACGGGGGTGCGGATGGCGGCGGCCATCATCCGTTGGCCTACACCCTTGGTTCTAAACAAGCCGCCGTGGCCAAAAATCTTATCGATGGTTACTTTTTCTTCGTTTTGCAGAATGTCCATGCCCAGCTTAAGGGAAGCCAGCGCCGTGTATAGATGGGTGCGCATAAAGTTGGCCAGGGTAAATTTTGCGTCGGGCAGGCGGGCAAAGAGGGGTCGGCCCTCTTCAAAGCCGGTGATGTGCTCGCCCGAATAATAGTTATAAGCCAGCAGGCCGCCACAATCGGCGTCCCCCTCTAGGGCTGCGCGATATAGGGTTCCAAATAGATCATCCGGGTTGGCGGCCGCCCCCAAAGCCTGGGCAAACTCGCCAAACAGGCCTACCCAGGCGTTTAAGTCCGTTGTGCAGTTGTTGCAATGGGCCATGGCCACAGGTTTGCCCGTGGGGGTGGTGACCATGTCGATCTCCGGGTGCACCTTTTGGAGCGCTTTTTCCAGCACGATCATGGCAAAAATCGATGTGCCTGCGGATACATTGCCGGTGCGCTGGGCCACGCTGTTGGTGGCCACCATGCCGGTGCCCGCATCCCCTTCGGGCGGACAGAGGGGGATGCCTGCTTGCAAGCCACCCGAAGGGTCGATCAGTTTGGCCCCCATCTCTGTAAGGACACCGGCATTTTCGCCCGCGGAAAGCACCTTGGGCAGCAAATCGCGCAATTTCCATGAAAAACCACGCGCAGCGATCTTCTGATCAAACTTGGCCACCATACCGGCGTTAAAATCACAAATATCGCTATCGATGGGGAACATGCCCGAGGCGTCGCCTACACCCAGCACCTTCTGCCCGGTCAAACGCCAGTGCACGTATCCGGCTAAGGTAGTAAGGAAAGATATTTTCCCTACATGATCTTCGCCATTCAGGATCGCCTGGTACAGATGGGCGATGCTCCACCTTTGGGGGATATTAAAACCAAGCAGCCCGGTGAGCTCCCCCGCCGCTTGCCCGGTGGTGGTATTGCGCCAGGTGCGGAAGGGTGTGAGCAATTCATCGTTTTTGTCAAAGGCCAGGTACCCGTGCATCATGGCGCTGACGCCCAGGGCACCCACCTTGGTGAGAGGTACGCCGTACTGGTTTTGTACATCCTGGCTCAGGTTTTGGAAGCAGGCTTGCAAGCCTGTCCATACGTCGTCCAGCCGATAGGTCCAAACCCCGTTTTCCAGGCGGTTTTCCCACTCGTGGTTCCCGGAGGCGATGGGCCGGTGCTGGGTATCGATCAGCACGGCCTTGATGCGGGTGGATCCCAGCTCGATGCCCAAAGCTGTTTCGCCACGCTCAATGGCTTTACGTACGTTACTCACTTTCGCTCCTCCTTTTTCTGGCCGTAATAAGCGTTTTCTCCGTGCTTGCGCAGGTAGTGTTTGTCCAGCAGCTCTTGCTGCATGGGGGGGGCGTCCGCGGGAACCAGGGTGTGCCAAGCCATCATGGCCACTTCTTCTAACACCACGGCGTTGTGGGCCGCATCCAACGCATCGGCGCCCCAGGCAAAGGGGCCGTGGCTATGCACCAATACCGCGGGAATTGCCCCAGGATCCAGACCCTGAAAGCGCTCGATGATCACGTTGCCGGTCTCCCGCTCGTACTCCCCTTGGATTTCCTGGGGGGCCATCATGCGGGTGCAGGGTATCTCGCCGTAAAAATAGTCGGCATGAGTGGTACCCAGGGCGGGGATGCTCCGGCCCATCTGGGCAAAGATGGTAGCCCAACGGCTATGGGTGTGCACGATGCCGCCCAATCCGGGGAAGGCGGCGTACAGCGCCACATGGGTGGCCGTATCAGAGGATGGGCGCAGTTTACCCTCCACCTGGTTGCCTTCTAAATCCACCACCACCATGTCTTCGGCTTGCATGGCTTCATACTCCACGCCCGAGGGTTTGATGACCACCAAACCCCGGTTGCGATCGATGCCCGACACATTGCCCCATGTAAAGGTAACCAACCCGTGCTTGGGCAGCAACAGGTTGGCCTCAAATACCGCCTTTTTTAGTGATTTGAGCATACACATCCCCCATCGTCAAAATAGCAACGGGACGCCGAGGGCGGCGTCCCCTACAGGGTTACGGTTATATGCGATCATTCCCCTTGTAGGGGATGCCGCCCTCGGCGTCCCGCGCTTGTTATTCAATCTTCTTTTTTTGCCTTTCGGCGCTGGCTACCACGATCCGCTGCAACACCACAAAGATCAGCAGCAACGTGCCAATGGCTATCTTGCCCCACCAAGACAACAGCGTCCCTTCAAAGTTAATCAGCGAGGGGATGATGGATTGCAGCATCACGCCAAACAGCGTACCCACCATGTAGCCCACACCGCCGGTAAGCAGCACGCCGCCGATTACCGCCGAAGAGATCACGTCCAGCTCGGCGCCCATCAGCGAAAGGTTCCAGCCCGACTTTAAGTACAGCACATACGATATACCGGCCAGCACCGAACAAAACCCGTTGAATCCGTACACCCAAACCTTGGTGCGCGCCACGGGCAACCCCATCAATTTGGCCGACTGCTCGTTGCCGCCAATGGCGTATACATTGCGCCCAAACCGGGTTTTGTGCAGGATGATGATGCCGATCAAAATCATCGCAAAAAACAAAATCACGTTTACATTGATAAAGGCAAGAGGCTTTTGTACGATCCGAAAACGCCAGCCCGCCCATGCGTCGATCATATCGTGGCTGATCCGAATGGAATCCCGGCTGATCAGCGAACAGACGCCCCTGGCCAAAAACATGCCGGTAAGGGTGGCAATAAAAGGCGGCACGTTTAGATAATGAATCATGGCCCCCATGGTGAGCCCCAACCCTACGCCAACAATCAGCGCGAGGCCCATACAAAGCAGGGGGTGCACGCCCAGCACGGTGCTTCCATAAGCAATAATCATGCCGGTAAGGGATGCCACCGCACCCACAGACAGGTCGATGCCGCCACTGATGAGTACCATGGTCATGCCCACGGCAGAAATGCCGATAAAGGCGTTGTCCACAAACAGGAGCAGGAAGGTGCGCAAACTGGTGAATCCTTTATCGCCAAACATCAGCGCGCCAAACAGGTAGGTTAGCGCAAAGATACCAATGGTGGCGTACACCATCAAATACTTTGGATTCGTGAGCGCGCGGCGGAAACCCGCCTGCGGAACCCTCGCAGGGCTAAGCATGGAGCTCACCTCCCAGGTCAGATTTGGGCGAACGCCGCAGTCCGGCCATCCACTTGCGAACCGGTTCGGCCTGGAGCACAATCACCACCGCGATGATCAGCGCCTTAAACGCCATGATGGCCTCGGACACCACACCAAAGTAAAACACCAGCGTGGTAATGGTGCGGATAATCAGCGAACCTACCACCGTGCCGGCCAGATTAAACTTGCCGCCCTTCATGCTGGTGCCGCCGATAACCACGGCCAGGATTGCGTCCAACTCAAAGAAGAG
>WQXF01000071.1 GCA_009784985.1 Clostridia bacterium
AACAAAGAGGTGGAGCGCATCATCCTCACCAGGCCGGCGGTGGAGGCTGGCGAAAAGCTGGGCTTTTTGCCCGGCGACCTTACGCAAAAAGTCGATCCCTATTTGCGGCCCCTATACGACGCCCTGTTTGACCTGATGGGGCCCGACGCCTATCAGAGGCTGCAGGAGCGCGGCGTGATCGAAATTGCTCCGTTGGCTTACATGCGTGGCCGCACATTGGCCGACGCCTTTATCATATTGGACGAAGCGCAAAACACAACTTCCGAGCAAATGAAGATGTTTTTAACTCGCATGGGCAGCCAATCCCGGGTGGTGGTAACCGGCGACGTAACCCAGATCGACCTGCCCTCCGGGCGGGTTTCCGGTCTGGTGGAGGCGATGCGGGTGCTCGAGGAGGTGCCGGAGATAGGCGTTATAGCCCTAACGCGCACCGATGTGGTGCGGCACGAGCTGGTGCTTTCCATTGTGGAAGCGTATGAAAAAATGCAAAATTGAAAATGGAAAGTGGAAAATGAGGGGAGAGGGCGATGCGTAAAATCTTGTTGCGCAGTGGGCGCTGGACGGCTTGGTTGCTGTGGGGCGGCGTTACCGCCCTGATCGCTTTGTTGTGTATCACCGTGGTATCCCCCGAGCGGTTCGACCTGCGGGCCGGTGACATCGCCAAACAAACCATCACCGCCAGCAAGGATGTGGTGGACGAGGTGACCACCCGGCAACGCCAGGAAGCGGCGGCCAATCAGGTTCACGTGGTGTCATACAAAGATGAGACTGTGGCCGGGGAGGTGATCCGCTCGCTGTACACTGCCTGCAACGAGTTGCGCGCCGTGCGGCAGTTGGGGCAGGACATCCGCGATCAAAGGGAGATACCAACCTTGCCTGCCCAAGCAACGCCTATCCCCATCGCCGATATCTTTACCGAAGAGGATCTGCGGAGCGCCGGGGCTCTCATCCCCTCGGTGCCCCTAAGAGACGAGCAATTGCGTGTGCTGATGGATGTATCCGCCGAATCCCTCGAAGGCCTGTGCCAAAACCTAATCGCCAGCGCCCGCACCGCCCTGGACGCTTCCATACTGGAGGGCGAGGCGGACAAAGCCATCTCCAACATACAGCCCCTGGTAACGTACAACACCTCTTCTACCTTGTGGGCCAATGTGGCCCGGCCCACGTTAGAGGCTTGCCTGCTGCCCAATATGCTGGTGGATCAAGAGAGCACCGAGGCCAACCGCCACCGGGCCCGCGAGGAAGTAGAGCCCACCGTGTACAAGCAGGGGCAAAACATCGTGGTGGCCGGGGAGCGGGTTACGTCGGCCCAGTTGGCCATGCTCAATGCCCTAGGCCTCATCCAGGGCACCAGCCACGACGCCCTGCTGTATCTGGGCGTGGGGCTGCTGGTATCGTTGCTGATGGGTGGGCTGTACTTATTCCTATGGCTGTTTGTGCCGGAGATATTGGCATCGGTTGCTAAGCAAGTGCTGATGCTGTTGATCCTGGTGCTGGGGTTGGGGCTGTGCGCCGGTTTTCAGCAGTTGATGCCCCAGGTGCTGCCTGTGACCTTGGGCGCCCTGCTGGTGGCCATATTATTGGGCGCCAGAGCGGCCATGGGTGTGAACTTGGTGCTTTCGCTGCTGGTGGGCCTGCTGGCCATCCGGGGCAATCCCGCCGACTCCCCCCAAACCATGGCCGTGCTGGTGATGGGTATGCTAGGTGGTTTGGTGGGCATTTGGGCGGTGCACAAGCGGGCGGGGCGCAGCAAGGTATTGCTTTCCGGCGTGCTGATTGGCCTTACCTACGCCCTTACTTTGTTTTCCGCCGGTATGGTGACCAATAACGATCTGCGGGTGGTGACCACCCTGTCCGGCTACGCCATGCT
Source organism: Clostridia bacterium (assembly GCA_009784985.1). GTDB lineage: Bacteria > Bacillota > Clostridia > Christensenellales > Aristaeellaceae > WQXF01. Next base: position 1,871 of record WQXF01000071.1, read on the forward strand.
AGCTGGAGTGATTTCTGCTGTGCTTTGCGTGGGCATACAGCCTGCGTTGGAAGTGATGTTTAACCTGGTGACTCCCTCCAAACTCACCGAGCTATCCAACCCCAACCAGCCCCTGCTGCGCAGACTGATGATCGAAACGCCGGGCACCTATCACCACGCCATGGTGGTGGCCAATATTGCCGAGGCCGCCGCCGAATCCATCGGGGCCAATCCGTTGTTAGCACGGGTAGGCGCATACTATCACGATGTGGGCAAGCTTAAGCGGCCCGGCTACTTTAAAGAGAACCAAAGTGGCGAAAATCCCCACGACTGCATTGATCCCCGGGTATCCACCTCCATCGTGCTGGCCCATGTGCGCGACGGCGTGGCCCTGGGCCAGCGATACCGCCTGCCTCCCCAGGTGCTGGACATCATTGCTCAACATCATGGCGACACCCCGGTGCTGTTTTTTTACAACAAGGCGGTGCAGATGTTGGCCGATGGGGAACAGCCCGTGGATATCAAGGAATTTCGATACGCGGGCCCCAGGCCCCGCACTACAGAAGCCGCGCTGGTGATGCTGGCCGATACCGCCGAGGCCGCCGTCCGCGCCATTCAAGACCCCAGCCTGGAAAAAGTGGAGAACACCATCCGTACGCTGGTAAAAAGCAAGTTGGAAGACAATCAACTCAACGACACGCCCCTCACCTTCCGGGATTTGGATCATATATGCGCCGCGTTTATTAAGGTGCTGGGCGGCGTGTTCCACGAGCGCATCGAGTATCCCGCGCCGGAGCCCGAAATGGAGATTGGAGAAGCATGAGGATTGAGTGGCAGGTGGATGTGGATGTGCAATTGCCCGATTGGATGGCGGAGCAGGCCCTGTTGGAGGCCGTGGCCCGTGCGGCAGTAGATGCGGCAAATCTGCCCGGCAGATACCAGGCCTGCGTGGTACTTACCGATGATCAGGGCATCCGCCAACTCAACCAACAAACCCGTGGCATAGACGATGCGACAGATGTGCTGTCCTTTCCGCAGATACATTTTCCATGGGATATAAAACAGCTGCGCGCCCTGTTGGATCCCGACACCGGCTGCCGCCACTTGGGTGACGTGGTGATCTCGGTGGAGCGTGCCCGGGCCCAGGCTGATCAATATGGACATGATCTGCGGCGGGAGCTGGGGTACCTGCTGGTGCACGGTATGTGCCATCTGCTGGGGTATGATCATGTGCGGGATGAGGACAAGGCGCGCATGCGTGCCGCTGAAGAGGCTGCGATGGCACGTGTGGGTTTGCCGCGGGAATCCCTCCACCGCTGCGGCGGTCCCCCTCCCTTTAACAAGGGAGGTAGGGGCTAGGAACGAAGATTTCGCTAGAATACTATCAAAGGAGAATACCCAATGAACGATGAGAAAATGCTGGAACTGGCGCGCCAAGCAATGGAAAGCGCCTATGTGCCCTATTCGAATTATCCGGTGGGGACCTGCCTACTCACTGAAGACGGCCGCGTGTTTACCGGCTGCAACATCGAAAACGCCTCCTACGGCGCCACGATTTGTGGCGAGCGTACGGCGGTGGTGAAGGCGGTGTCCGAGGGTGCGCGGCGCTTTGCCGCCATTGCCATCGCGGCCCGCGGATCAGCGCCCTATCCCTGCGGCGTATGCCGCCAGGTGCTCAACGAGTTTGGCCCCCAAATGCGCGTGCTGGTGACTTGGGATGATTTGCATGTGGAAAAGACTACGTTAGACGCTCTGCTGCCCAACAGCTTTGGCCCACAGAGTTTGGGAGAAAAAACATGACAGATCAAAACACAACGCCCTTTTTATCTGGTTTTGTGGCGATTTTGGGTCGGCCCAACGTGGGCAAATCCACGCTGATCAACGCCCTGGTGGGCGAGAAGATCGCCATCGTGTCCGACAGGCCGCAAACCACCCGCAACCGCATCATGGGTGTGCGCTCCGAGCCGGGCGTGCAAATGGTGTTTTTGGATACGCCGGGTTTGCACAAACCCCGCACCAAGCTTGGTGAGTTTATGGTGCGCAGCGCAAAGGGTGCGTTGGAGGGCATCGATGCCCTGCTGGTGATGGTGGATGCCACGCAAATCGGCGGCCAGGATCGCCAATTATTAACGGATTTGGCCCGTGAGCCGGTGACACGTGTGCTGGCCCTCAACAAAATCGATTTGCTGGGTGAGGATAAGATACTGGCCGCCCTGGCTGATTTAGCCGAAACGGGGTATGATCACATCGTGCCCATCAGCGCCGCTACAGGCCGGGGCCTGCCGGAACTGCTTGCCGTGCTCCGCGCCGCATTGCCCGAAGGCCCCCGGTATTTTCCCGACGATATGGTGACCGACCAGCCCGAGCGTATGATCTGCGCCGAGATCATCCGCGAAAAGGCCCTGGCCCGCCTGCGGGAGGAAGTGCCCCACGGTATCGGCGTGGAAATGATGTCCATGCAGCCCCTGAGCGATACGCCCAATGCAATCATGGAAATTCATGCCACGATTTACTGCGAGCGCCCGTCCCACAAGGGCATATTGATCGGCAAACAGGGCGCCATGCTCAAAGCCATCGGCACGGCGGCACGCCTGGACATCGAAGGGTTGCTGGGCGTGCGGGTGTCGTTGCAATTATGGATCAAGGTGCGGGAGGATTGGCGGAACCGGGCCGATGATTTGCGCACGCTGGGGTATGAGTAATGCCAAGTTTCACCACCCAAGCCATCGTGCTGCGCCGCGTGAACTACCGGGACAACGACCGCATGCTTACGCTTTTTTCGCCCACCCTGGGGCGTTTAGACGCCGCCGCCCGGGGCTGTCGCAAAACCAAAAGCGCCCTTGGTGGCGCAACGGAGCTCTTTTGTTCCGGCGAATACCAATTCCATCAAAGCAGGGATCGGTACACCCTCACCGGCTGTGCCATCCAAGAGAGCTTTTACCCCCTGCGGGAGGACTATGATCGCCTGGTGTACGGTGCGTATTTACTGGCCCTGTGCGAGGCCTCGGTGCAGCCCGGCGAGGAACATCCCGGCCTGTACGCGTTGCTGTTGGGTGCGTTGGCGCGGCTGGCCTACGGCGCGCCCGCCCAGTCGCCTGCCGCCCTCACCGTAGTTTTTTTGCTGCAATTTGCCGAGAGCCTGGGCTACCGGCCCCGGCTGGATGCCTGCGCTCACTGCGGAATCGTTTTGCCCGATGAAGGGCGAGTTCGCTTTGGCGCGCTGGCGGGGGGCACGCTGTGCCCGGCCTGCGGTGTGGCCGCCGAGTTTATCCAGTCCGACACCTTGCGTTTTTTGCGCGCCGCTCAACGCACCGGGTTTGATTGCGAAATGGATGTTTCTATTGCGATCCAAAATCAGGCAGTATGGTGCATGCGCACTTATTTGGAAAGCCGGGTAGAGCGCACGATCAAGGCCGCAAGGTTGCTGCCGGGTGAGAATGCACGATAAGCTTCCGTGCCGTCATTGCGAGCCAAAGCGAAGCAATCCAGTAAGCGCTTTCTGGATTGCTTCGCTTTGCTCGCAATGACGGCTTTCGCGTCGGTTTTTTATCGTTTTTAGGCAAATAACCTTTTTTATTGAAAATTACACCTTTTTATGCAAATCCCCCAACGGTTACCTGCCGCCAATTGACAGTGTAGTACAGAGGTTTCAGGTGAAAAATACGCCTGAAAAAAAACGGGAGGTGACGAAACATGCAGATGGGCAACAGTAGCCCTGGCACCAGCAACGTGAGCGTGCCCGAGGCCCGCGCCGCTTTGGATTCCATGAAGTTTGAAATCGCGCGCGAACTAGGCATCAACCTTAAGCAGGGCTACAACGGCGACCTGACCTCGCGGGAGAATGGCTACGTCGGCGGCTACATGGTCAAGCGCATGATCGAACAGGCCGAGCGCCAGATGGCCGGGAAGTAACCATCCTCAAACCCAAAATCATCATTATTGTGGAGGAATGACAGGCATGTACAACTTTGGCCAAAACCAATCCCAGGGCTCAAGCTCCAGCCGCGCTATGGTGCCGGAAGCCAAGCAGGCGCTTTACAACATGAAGTTTGAAATCGCCAACGAACTGGGCATCAACCTCAAGCAAGGCTACAACGGCGATCTGCCCAGCCGGCAGGCCGGCTACATCGGCGGCTACATGGTAAAGCGCATGATCGAGCAAGCCGAGCGCGCCATGAGCGGCAAACAGCAGTAACCATAACGACTAGGTTTGCCGCGTAGGCTTACCAAAAAAGAGGCGCGTTATGCTAGCGCATAATGGGCCTCTTTTCGTGCGGTTTTTTCTGGACTACGGCTGTTCAGGCCATGCGCCATCCAGCGAATCACCCTGCGCTGGAGGCAGCGTATGGGTGGGTTCGGGGGTTTCGTTCATTGTTTCTGTAGCCTGTGGTTCGGGTTCGGTTGGAAAAACCGCCGCCCGCCTTGCGCTGTACACCGTATAACCGCCCTGGGAAAACACCCGCTCAAACAGTTCGTCAAAGGCTGCCTGACCGGCGGTTCGGTGATCGCTGCGCTCATAATCGCCCAGCAGGATATAGTCTACGCCGTAGCGCTCCAGTACGTCCAGATTGCCAGCAGGATCGGCGTAAAAGCGCAAGCAATCCCGCCGTTGTTCGACGTAGTCCAATCCATGGAAAAACAGATACAGATCGGTGCCGCACACGATGCGCCGTCCGGCCAGCGCGGCCACCGGATTCACATGGGTTTCTCCGGTGATGAACAGGGCGTCAGGCGAGGTTTCACGCTCCACAAACTCGGCGGTGGCCACAGCATCGGGGGTGAAAAGCTGGTAATCACTGATTACCTCCCGGGCGATGCTCAGCCCGCCGGAGGCCAACGACACGATCACAAAAGCCGATGCCAGCACCCAACGACCTCGCAAGCCCTTCAAGCGATCCCACAACAGGCCCACATAATCGGCCACCAGCAACGCGCCGATCATGTACCATATGTAAAACAGCTTGTTGTTGTCGTACTCATTGGGTTGGAAGAGTATTATTTCGGCCACCACAAAGATGGCAAAGGCGCCAGAGGCTAGCAGCGCCCGCTGCCGGTCCGCATCCAGCAGGGCGCAGAGCAGCAACACAAAGGCCGGGCCCACGTTTTTGATCCAGAACCATAAATAACCGTCGATCATGCCCCGGCCGCCGCTGTTGTTGACCCAATTGAGTTGAATGCGCAGGTAGCCGCTGTCCAATGTTTGCGGGAAGGCAAAGGAGAGCAGCTGGGGCAACGCTAGCGCCAGTGTAAAACACAGATACAGCGCGCCGCCCACAAGCAATGGCTTGATGATCTCTTTGCTTTGTTCTTTGTAAAGCAGTATGCCCATCACCACAACGAAAGCAATCGGTATCAATGCAAGAGAATAATACACATATGCTGATGGGAACGCTAGCACCAACTCGGGCGATATCTCGAGCACCAACTCGAACGCCAACTCGGGCAGCAACAGCAACGTTAGCACAACAGCAGACAGATACAGCACACTGCCCAAAAACCACCACAGAAAGGCCCTTCGGTTGCGAATCTGTTGTATCAGCGCGCATATTATCCAGCCCGCGCTGCACAACCCCAATGCCAAAAACGAGTGGGTGTGTACCAGGGGCAGGGCGGCGGCAAATATCGCTGTTAGAAAAAACTGGCGCATCCGCCGGGTCTGGATGGCCGAGCGCAGCAAATAAAGCGCAGGCAAAAGCAACGTCCAGCCCCCCAGCAGCGTGCGCTGGGGCAGCATTAAGTCGGCGATTACGTTGGACCAGCGCAAGTTTAGCTCCGGCTGATTGGCCGGGGTTTTGTAAAAACCAGAAAAGATATCGGCGACTCTAGTGAAATCCCTGCCCGCCATATCAAAAGAGTACAAAAAGCCCAGCCCGCCGTTGATAAAAAACAGCGCCATCGCCAGCCCCACCAGCCATCGGCGCGGGCCCAGGGCCGAACGGGCCAGCAATAAATACCCTGTGAATACCAGGGCCATCATCAGCGTGCCGGGCACGATAATGGCCCACCGGAGCGGCAGGTCAAACAGCAGCAGGGAAGTGCTCAGCGTGTTGACCAAAAAAGGGTAGGAGAGCCGCGCGCCGGGCAGGATGGAGTATTCGGGCGGAAATGCCGCGTTGCGCAGACTGGTGGCGATGCCCAAGTGCAGGTTGAGGTCGCCGTAGGTGGACTGCCCCACATTGTACGCGCCATCCACCGGGCGCAACACGTGGGTGTGCTGCAAATAACCACCCAGCACGCACAGGGGCAGCGCCGCGCACAGCCATAACACGGCGATGCGGGTGTCCTCTTGGTTCCAACGGGCCGCGGGCTGGCGATCCCTTGCCAGCAGCGCAATGAGCATCAGCAACCCCAGCGCACCCAGGGCATACAGATGAGCCTCTTGGCCAAAGGTGAAGGCAAAAGCAAACAACGCGGGCAACCACATCAGCAGCAGCACGCCCAGGGAGCAGCCCAACCAAATTCGAACAACAGGCCGCTTTCGGGGCAACTGCCAGCGCATGATGGCACAGCCTGCCAGCAGGTAAAACAAAAGCATGGCAATCGCGAGCATGGAAAACTCCTTTTTAAAACTCCCCGTTCACAAACTCCAACAACAATTCGCCGCCCTGCTCCATGTCCCGCATGTCCAGGGTTTCGATGGCCGAGTGCACGTAGCGGGTGGCGATGGAAAGGGTACCCGAAGGGACACCGGCGCGGGAGAGCTGGATGGCCCCGGCATCGGTGCCGCCAAAGGTGAGTACCTCCAGCTGATAGGGGATGTTTTTTGCCTTGGCGGCGGCGATCATGGCATCCCGCACCACCGGGGAACTGATGGAGGCGCGATCCATGATCTTGATAGCCGGGCCTTTGCCCAACTCCATGGCCATCTTGGGTTTGACGCCGGGCACATCGCCGGTGGCGGTCACATCCAGCGCCACGCCGATATCCGGCTCAACGGTATAGGCGGCCACCTTCGCGCCCCGCAGGCCCACTTCCTCTTGGGTGGAGAACACACCCACGATTTCGTTGGGGCAATCCTTTGCGTTGAGCAGCACCCAGGCCAGCAAAGCGCAGCCCGCCCGGTCGTCCATGGCCGGGGCGGCGATGCGGTGTTCCCCGAGAGTCACGGGCGCGGCAGCGTACACCGCCACATCGCCTATGGATACCCGGGCCAGCGCCTCCTCCCGGGTAGACGCCCCGATGTCGATGTACAAATGGCGCATCTCCGGGTCGCCGGTGATGTCCTCTTCCGCGCCGATCACGCCGGACACGCCTCCGGCAAACACCACTGGCTGGCCTAAGGAGCGGTTGATTCGTACGCCGCCCACGCTGCACACCCGCAAAAAGCCCTTTTCGTCGGCATCGATCACCAATAGGCCGATGTGATCCATGTGCGCACTAAACATGATCCGTTTGCCCGCGCCAGCCTTTTTTGCTTTTTTTATGGCGATCAGGTTGCCCATCACGTCGGTGCTTATTTCGTCCACATGGGGGCGGAGCAGATCGGCCAGCCATGCCGCTACGGCTTCTTCGCGGCCGGTAGCGCCGTGGATTTGGAGCAGGGACAGCAGAATATCCCGCATGGAGTGGTTTGAATTATGCATTGCCTTACGAATCTCCCTTCGAAAGTGGGTTTTTGACTGCAAAATCTTCTAAACAAGCCACCAGCAGCGCTTGCTGGGCGGCGATATCGTCCAGATGGGCGGTAGATGCCGCCGAATGGATGTAGCGGCAGGGCACGGCCATCACCGCGCAGGGCACGCCCCGGCCGGACTTGTGGATGGCGCCGGCATCGGTGCCGCCTGCTACGTATTGTTTGTACTGCCAGGGGATGCCGTGGGTTTCGGCAACCGAACGCACCGCGTTCAGCAACGTGGTGTTGGCAATGGCGCTGCGATCCATCAAACTGATCGCCACCCCTTTGCCTTGGCGGGTGACCTGCAGGTGAGGCGGCACATCGCCCAAGTCATTGCAGGTAGTACCTTCCAGCACCAGCGCCAGATCGGGCGCAATGCGATACGCGGCGATGACCGCACCCCGCAGGCCTACTTCCTCCTGCACGGTAAAGGCGCAGGTTAGTTTGCCCGGATAGCGGGCCGTTTGTAATGCGTATACCATGGCCAGGCAACCCACCCGGTCGTCCAGGGCTTTGGCCTTTACCCGCCGGTCTCCGAACTCAACGTAGGGGCTATCGAAAGTAACAAAGCTGCCGGGCGGGCATAGCTCTTCGGCTTTGGCTTGTGTAGTTGCGCCTACGTCCACATAAATCGAATCGTAGCGCAACACGGTGTCCATATCCGAAGGGCTTTGCAGGTGGATGGCCTTGGCCCCGATTACCCCCTGCACTGCAGAAGGCCCCACCAGCACCCGCTTGGAGATCACCACACGGGGATCCACGCCACCCACCGGCTGGATGCGCAATAGACCGGTATCGGTGGCCGACATCACAATAAACCCCACTTCATCCATGTGGGCGGCCAGCATGATATGGGGCTTGGAGGCATCGCCCCCATCTCGGGTGGCGATCAGGTTGCCTATGGTGTCCACCAGCACCTCGTCGCACAGCGGGGTTATGGCCTCGCGTAGGGCATCCCGCACCGCACCTTCGTTGCCGGACACGCCGCGCAGGGCAGTCAACTCTTTTAACAGCATAGCGTGTCCCTCCAATCAGCTTCTAGCGAGGCAAGATACGCGGCCAGCAGCCGGGCCGCTTCTTTGAGCGTGGCGGTAGAGCAAACCTCCACCGTGGTGTGCATGTACTTTAGGGGCAGCGATATCAGCGCCGTGGGCACCCCCGCTCGAGATATTTGCACGACCTCGGCATCGGTCCAGGTGGAGCTGGGGCAGATATCGAGCTTGGTTTCCACCCGAATTTCGGTGGCGGTTTTGAGCATGGCCTCCGTCAGCTTGGGATGCAGATTTGGCCCTTTTGAAAATACCACCTTGTCCAGGGGGAAGGTTTCGTCGGGCTTGCAGTCGGGCATGGCGCCATGGGTTACGTCGATGGCGATGCCGATGTCCGGATCGATGGCATAACACGAGGTGAGCGCGCCCCGCGAGCCCACTTCCTCCTGGGCGGCGCACACGTAGTAGATATCCGCCGCGTGGGGGAGCTTGGCCAGCTTTTGGGCGGCCAGCAGCATGATAGCCACACAGGCCCGGTCGTCCATGGTTTTGGCGGCTACAAAATCACCGGCCAATTTGGTATAAGGGCCTACGAGCTGCACGCGGTCGCCGATGTTCACCCGCGCTTTTACATCTTCTATGGGTAGGCCCAGGTCGATAAATAGGTCTTCTCGCTTGTAGTTTTTTTTGCGATCCTTGTCGGTCAGCAGGTGGGGCGGCATGGCTCCCACGATGCCCACCAGCGGGCCTTTCTCGGCCAGCACCCGCACCTCGCCGCCGGGCAGCACACGGGGGTCTACGCCGCCCATTTGGGTGAAGCGCAGGCATCCGTCTTTTTCGATGCCGGTTACGCACAGGCCGATCTCGTCGATATGGGCGGTGACGTATACCTTGGGGCCGCCACCCGTGCCCGGCTGCCGCGCGATCATGTTTTGCATGGCATCCACGTTTGCCTCGGCGCAATGGGGCGAAAACTGCTCTTGCAGCCACAGGGCCACGGGCAACTCATTGCCCGGCAGGCCGGGTTGTTCCACTACCTCGCGCAGGAATTGCTCCAAATCCAAAGGGATTCCCCCTTTTTTCATTATGTGGGACAGTATACCATAAAAGAACCAAAAGAAAAATACCTGCGGGCTTGTGCGGGCAAGGTATTTGCTATATAATATGGGGTAGAAGGGATGGCAGCCCTTAGCGGGCAACTAGCCTACGTGTAGTTGTCGAAAACGAAAACCGCTTGTAGTTCCAGCTACAGGCGGTTTACTTACTTCTTGTTGTGCTTGAAAGCCGCAATCAAGAGGCTGATTACAGTCAGAACAACCATGATTTTCTCATATGTCGTCATTCTGTCATCCCTCCGTTCCTATGTAGTCACGGAGGCAGTTTCCCGCTGTTGGACATCCCTCTACCTTGCGAGCAGTATATCACATGGTGAGGATATATGTAAACCTGTCACTATGCGGGTTTCTTTGTTATACTTAAAAGGTGGTTCCGATAGAACCGCTTTTTCAGCGCTATTCACTGTGTCAAATATACTGATCATGCCCAAAGCTTTGGGATGCCAATAACCGTGCAGGCCATTATTTGAATACATTAGTTCATCGTCAGTAAGCGGATATAGAATTTGATACATTATGGTATAGGTCATATCTGGTTTTTGCAGGATGGCAGCTCTTTGTGTTTTATCGTCTGTATAGATCACTTTCGTATGGGGGTAAGCAAAATCCAGATCTTTGTTATAGCACTCATCTGCGATTTCACTCCACGGGATTTTTTTCATCTACTTCCACACCATCTCAATCATCGGGCTGTAATCCTCCACCTCAACCCGTTCGATCGCCGCACCCAAATCCCGCAGCTTTTGCTCCAGGCGCTCGTAGCCCCGGTCGATATAATGCACGTTGGCAATTTCGGTGACGCCTTCGGCCATCAGGCCAGCCACCACCAGCGCCGCGCCCGCCCGCAAATCCGTGATGTATACCGAGGAGCCAAACAGGCCGGTGACCCCCTCGATGATCGCCACCCGGTCTACTACGCGGGCATTGCCGCCCATGCGCCGAATCTCTTCCAGATGGCGGAAGCGTTGCTCAAATATATTTTCGGTTACCATGCTGGTGCCACGGGCCGTGCACAGCAGCGTGGAAGCCGGTTGCTGCAAATCCGTCGGGAAGCCTGGGTACACCTGGGTTTTGAGGTTGATGGCCCGGTGAGCGCCGTTGGAGCGCACGCGGATGTAATCGTCGCTTTCGTCTACATGGGCGCCTAACTCCAACAACTTGGCGGTAAGGGCGTCCATGTGGGTGGGGATGCAGCCCCGGATGGTGACATCCCCGTGGGAGGCCACAGCGGCAATCATCAGTGTACCGGTTTCAATTTGATCGGGGATTACGGTGTAGCTGCAGCCGCGCAGGCGCTGCACGCCCCGGATGCGGATGATATCGGTGCCCGCACCCTTGATGCGCGCGCCCATGCTGTTTAAAAAGTTGGCCAAGTCCACGATGTGGGGTTCCTTGGCGGCATTGTAGATGGTGGTGTTGCCGGTGGCGCGGGCCGCCGCCAGCATCACGTTGATGGTGCCGCCCACGGTCACCAGATCAAAAAACACGTCGCCACCGCGCAAACCGTCGGCTTCCGCGTGTACGTTATCGCCGTGGCACTCCACATCGGCGCTCAGCGCTCGGAGGCCCTTGACGTGCTGATCGATGGGCCGGGGCCCCAGCATGCATCCGCCGGGAAAAGGTACTTCTGCACGGCCCAGCCGACCCAACAACGCGCCCACCAAGTAATAAGAAGCACGCATACGTTGCGCCAGGCGCGCGGGCACACGGTGGCCCTCTACGCCCCGGGGATCGATGCGCATGGTGCCGTCTTCTAACTCTACCTGTGCGCCCAAAAAAGTCAGTATGCGCATCAGCACGTGCACGTCTTCGATATCGGGCAGGTTTTCGATTACGCAGGGTTCATCGCTCAGCAACGCCGCAGGGATGATGGCCACGGCGGTATTTTTGCCGCCGCTTACGCTGGTTACGCCCTCCAGGCGGTTACCGCCTACGATTTGCAGCTTGGGAACCAGGATGGGGCCTGATGCCATTACCATGAAGCCGCATCACCTCCTTGCCCCGATTGTACTGTTTGTCCATTCCTTAACAATCAATTCATATTGCATTATACACCCATGGGTTGCCGTTGGCAACAGGCAAGGTTCGTGGTATAATGTTTTTAGGCACGATTTAGGCATGGAATGTAGTGTACCCATGCGGAGGGATGCTCATGTGGATGGTTGTGCACATGGCCAGAAGCCAGGCCGCTGCCCAGGAGATTGGCGATTGTTTAGCCAAGGAAGGTTTGCTTGTGCGCCTGCATCCGGTGTACCGGTCGGTGGCGACCCAAGAGAATTATTATGAAGTGCGCGTGCTGAAGTCCGAAATGCAGGAGGCGCGCAGCATTTTGTTGGAACGCGGCTTGTGAAACAAAGGGGGAGCATGGTGACTAGTACAGATGTAAAACCACGGCGCATCGGGATCCTGACATCGGGGGGCGACGCCCCTGGCATGAATGCCGCCGTGGGGGTGGTGGCCCGTGCCGCCGCACGTCAAAAAATGACGCTGGTAGGCATCAAGCGGGGCTATAACGGTCTGTTGTTTTCGGACGCTACCAAAGACGACTTTATCGAGCAATTAAAACTAGAGACTATCTTAGATATCGCCGATTTGCCGGGCACCTACCTGCGCAC
>WQXF01000072.1 GCA_009784985.1 Clostridia bacterium
ACAGTTTTCCCTACAGTTTGCACTTCATGATGTTTCGCTCCGTTTCACAGGCAATGACGGAAAACATTGATTTATAAGGCTTTTCATTCACATCGATTTAAACAATTTTGCTTAGTTTCTTGATGTCAGACGAATTCGACTCCCCTCACCTCCATTGCAGAGAAGCCTTGAAAGCGTTGCGTTTTCAAGGCCTTTTTGTTGCTTTTTGTTCTGCTTGACCACTTATTTGACCACTTAACGAATTATAACACCTTTGATGAAAGCGTCCATTTTGAGATGATAGGGATGATGACGAAGGAGGTGGTATCATGGCAACCAAAGGATGAATGAACTATAAACGCGCTTATAACGAGCAATTCTATGACCGCCTGGCCGTGACTATCTCCAAGGGCCACAAGGCCTTGCTGGCCCGCCTGGGGCTGGAAGAGTGGCCCCATGTGGAGGCGAGAGCCTCCAGCACGCCCGCAAAACAGAAGGCAATGGGGCGCAATAGAGCGAAAATTTAAGCTCTGCATAGGCTTGCATTTTTCGGGTGGTTTCGGTATAGTATAGTTACTGGATGGAACTTGAGTTCATCCTGAGCGTTGAAGCCGGTGCCGTTTCAAGTCGCGGTGCTTGGGGGAGCTCTCTGGGGGTTGCGCGAGAACCACAACTTGAATAGGCCGTTTAGGCGGCTGAACGAAAACGCGTTGCGCGGGAGTTTTCAGCTTCCGCGCTTTTCATATGGGGAGGATCAATGAGCGACTTACTGATGCAAAGCGCTTTGGCATACAAGGGATTGATGGCGTATCGTTACCACTTCACTCTTGGCCGCAAAGGGCAACTACGGCACATCAGCATTCACTTCCCAGAGGTGGCGTATCACCATCTGGCGGGGTTTCATAGAGCGGGTATAGCCGCGCTTTCAAACAAAAAGCATTCGCTCCAGGCCGTCCTTACAGGTCGCGTGACCCATGCGCAATTCATGAAAGCAGGCGCGATGCTGGAGGATCGCTGGACGGGGATTTGTCGGCTGAAAGAAATCTTAGAATCGAATCGCACGGTATTTCATTATCGCGGCCATGAGCAGCCCGGATCAATGATCCAAGGCGATTATCTTATGACCCATGAGGGCATAGCCTTTTTCATCGCCAACGAAACACCAGAGAGCATCTTCATACCGAAAGAACGACGCTATGAGCAAGGTTGCCCGCGATTTACAACATTGCAGATATGCCGGGAGGAAGAAAGGGTCAGAGCGATTGTTTATAGTCGCCAGCCTACCATGATGGAGTTTGAGGGTCAAACGTTGCCCCTGTGGGATTGGCTTCCACAAGTGCACCCCTCCTGTGGACGCTCATGGGGTATACCGCGAGAATCTACCCTTTATTTTACCCCTTCGGAAATTATGCTGCCTTTATCATGGCTACAGCGGCAAAAGAAAAGGGAGCTGTCGCGTTGGCATTTTGTCAACAGGACAGCTCCCTCTCTTTTATAGCGATTTACTGACCCGGCAAAGCCCCACTATGCCGGACGATTTCCCGGTTTATGCAAGCGCGGAGATTCAACAGGTAAGAATCCGATGTAGGGTAACGATCGAAACGGATAGGTTCGGCAAGGCTGCCCTCGATCAACTCCATCACATAAGCCTTGTCCGTCAGCGTTTCGAGCCATTGAAATGCCCGTAGGTCATACAGCGCTTGCTGGGTCACCATCAAGCGCAGGGACTCCTCGGGCCTTCCATCCGCGCCTGGATAGACTTGAAACGCGTCTCCGGCCGGAACGAAACCGTCGGCATCGGTGACAGCGTAGGGGTCGATGGGGTAGGTGGAAAACTGGTTATTGTAAAAATTGTATCCCCATTGAAGGATGCCCTCAATATCGTATTTGTACAATTGAACGCCAAAGATGCGGTTGCGAGCCGATGGCTGGGAGATAAACAGATTGGACACATCTTTATACTGCGCCACGCAATAATATGTCCACAATCCCGGAATCCCTTCGTCGATAAAGGCGTGAATGTGATCGTTGGCGGGTATGGGTTTGGTGAGCACCCCCTTCTTAAAAAACTCCACGCTGGACAGCGCATCGATGATCGTAAACCCCTTTAGGTATGGCGCTACGATATCTTTAGCCGCCGCGTAGCTTTGCAAATGGGCTTCCTCAGGTTCGTCGGAGATGTGAAAATAGGTATTCTCCGCAATGCCCAAACGCCTAAGCTCCGCGGTTAGCGCCGGTAGGTAGGCGGCTAAAAAGCCTTTGTACGCTTCGCTGGCCGCTTCCACATCCCAGCCGAAGATTTGCCGATATTCGCCATCAACCGTGGCCATGATCTTTGGCGTATAGCATGCGCCCCACTGGGTAAATAAATGGGCCATTTCATAGTATTCCACACCGCAGCGCTTGCACATCTCCACCCAGCGCTGGAGTTTTGAAAATCCAAAGGTGTAACGCCCGCCCTTTACTTCCACGTCCACCAGTTGGGTGGTCAGCCGTTCACCGCCCACCGCCGTATCCAGGGGAGGCGTGTGGATGGGCGTAAGGATCATGTTGATGCCGCGCCGGACGGCCAGGGAAAGGAAATTCTCCGTGATCTGCCAGAATCGTTCTGTCCACACGGGCTCACGGTAGAAATGAGCCAAACCATCCAAGTGGAACCACTTGGTATGGCGGAGCGTCTGGGGAGGCAGCATGCCTGGCAAGATTTCGATGCGTGTCGTGGCGCTGCCAAGCTCAGCACCCCCTTCATTCGTTAGCGTCAGTGTAATGGGATAGATGCCAGGGCTCCTGCAAGCGTCCGGCTCCACATCGACCCACAGGGATTGCCACTGATCTGAAAAGATTCGAAGCTGTGTGCGATCCAGATCCACCAGCAGATCGGGAAACAGACCGGGTTTTTTGCGCAGGTAGTTGGCGTCCGCGTCGGGAAAGGCGGCCAGGCCCACCGGCACGTGGCGCACACGCCGCACGCGAATGTGATTGCGGATCGGTGAGTCAATCTTCAAGTGTACGAAGTCGCGGAACGGTGCGCCCGGCTCTTTTGCAATATACGCAACCTGAAAGGACAGCACCTCATTTTGAAATCCGCCAAGCATCGGCTCCTCCGCATCGGTTATGGGCTCCTGATCCAGAAAGACCTTTTGTAGTGCGCTGATGATTTTGATGGTCGCTTCCATGGGCGGTTACCTCCATACAGTTTGCGTTGCTCCCCTGGGATCAACGTTCAATCCGGAATGCCAGAGCGTAGGGTTCGGTTCCGGCATATGCCTTCGGGAGCTGCGCTATCAACATACCTTTTTCTTGGGCAAAGGGGATGGGCGCATCCTGACCAAGAAGCGTCAGCCGATTGCAGGCGGCGTCCCACGGGATGCATACTGTCTTTTCCACCCGCTCACCTGCTTGATACTTGATCATCGCGTAGGCGGTATCGCCCTTGCAAGTATAACACGCCCTGCCCGCCGCGTAGGGTGCGCAAATTCGCGTGCCGTAGATCGCCTCGCCATTTACTTTTAGCCACGCGCCCAACCCCAATGCGGATTGTACCGCTTCTTTGGGAAGCCGTCCGTCGGGTTGCGGGCCAATGTTTAAGGCCAGATTTCCGCCCCGGGAAACGGTGTCCAGCAGCATGTGTGTAAGGGTGCGCGATGATTTGTATTGATCGCTGTAGCGGTAGGAAAATCCGGTGCCGATGGTCACGCAGCTCTCCCAGGGCACACGCACCGGCTGGCCGGGGATGGCCTGCTCAGGCGTGATGTAATTTTCAAACTCCCCGCCAATCGTACGGTCGGCCACCAACAGATCCGGCGTGATCGCCCGCGCGCGAGCGACCAACTCATGAAGCCGGATATCCTGGCCATTGTTGGGATTTACCTGCCCTCCATCCAGCCATAATATGTCGAGTTTTCCGTATCCCTCCACAAGTTCCATCATCTGGCCGTGTGTGAATTGGATGAACTTTTCCCACAGCGCGGGATGCTCGGATGGGGTATATGTTGGGTTTCGATCACTTGCGATGGGCCGGTCCATGCCTTGGGCCCAATACCAGGGGCAGTGCCAATCGGGCTTGGAAAAGTAAGCGCCGATGCCCAATCCGCGCCCACGGAAAGCGTCGAATAAGTGGCGGACGATATCGGCATACCGGTGGCGATGAAAGGGGCAGCTGGGATCGGTGGTTTTATAGCCGGTGTATTTTGTATCGAATAAACAAAACCCGTCGTGGTGTTTGGTGGTAAGAATAAAATACTTAAAACCGGCGTCCGCCGCGAACTGGGCCCATATCTCGGGCATGAGCCGAACGGGGTTAAAGCTTTTGTTCAGCTCTGCATACTGCTTGCGGAATGATTCACCGTCTCTCTCCCAGTCCACATCTGTGCGCGACCAGGTTGCGTCCTCGTCGGAAAGGGGCCAGGATTCTATTAGACCAATCTGGCTGTACATGCCAAAATGGGTCATAAAAGCCAGCTTTTGATCTTGAAACCATTCTAATTTTTGCAGAATCTTTGGATCGGTAGGCCAAACGTATTCTTCTTCCCTGCTGCATCCGTGCAAGCCTTGGGTAATCATGTCCGGCATATTGAATCCTCCCGCAGGTCTCTTATTTAAGTCAAGAAAACGGGCCGCATCATCGCTGACTTGGCCCGTTTCCTCTCTAGGCTACCCCTTGGTTGCCTAGGTCATTCGCAAAGTGCGATTTGCCTTTGGCCGCTTACTACAGCGAGGCCAAGTGGGCGTCGAGTTGGGCTTGGGCCTCGGCGATGACATCGCGCAAGCCGGCGGCTTCCATCTCGGCGATGGCAGCGGCGCAGCCCTCGTCGGGATCGATGGTGCCGGTGACGATCTGTGCCATCCACTTCTCGCGGATAACCGTCAACTGGGCAATTTCCATCTCCACAGGGGTCGGGTCGAAGGCGAAGCCCATGTCGGCGGCAAGAATGGCGTGCTCATAGCCCGCAAACACCTTGTCCCAGCTGTTGGGGTCAACCTGGATAAAGGGAGACGCCTCGTTGGAGCTGAGCGAATAGGAACCCTGGGAGAAAGCCCACGGCGCGTAATTGTTGCGGCCCTCATCGGTTCTGGTCACGGTACCGTCCCCATTGTCGATGAAGTGTACGCCCTCAATGCCGTAGCGGAGGATGTTGCGATATTCCAAGTCGGTGTTCACCAGCTCCTGGTACTTCATGGCCAGTTCCAAACGCTCGGGATCCAGCGCCACGTTAAAGGCGTTCATGGAGCCGCGCACGCCGGAGCCGGACTTGTACGGGCCGGAGATCTTAGAGATCTGGATCGCGTATTGGTCTCTGGCGCTCCAAATGGCATCAGCGCCGAAGAAGCCCTGGCCGGTTTTGATGAAGTTGACCTTGAGGTCGATGCTGCTATCATCCAGGATGGCCGCGTCGGGATTGATATAGCCCTTGTTGTACCAGTCGTGCATGGCCCGGAAGCGCGCCAGCATCTCTTCATCTTCAAACAGGCTGATGATGGTGGTGGCATTCTCGGTGCCCGCCGCCGAATAGGGGAAGCCGATCGACGCGTCGCGGTTGATATAGTTGAAGATGCCGTCGAGGCCGCCGGCGCTTCCGCTGCGCATGAACGGGTAAAGATCGGGGTATTCGGCCTTATAGGCCTCCAGGTAGGGCTCCAGATCCAGGAAGTTCATCTCGTCGGGGATCTCCATGCCCAGCCTGGCGTACAGCTCCTGGTCGAACATCAAGAAGACTTCGGGGTAGAAATCCTTCTTGACCGGGATGGCGTAGTTGCGGCCGTTGACCTTGGCCAGATCCCACACTTCCTGGTCCAGGGTGGCGTACAGCGCCGGGGTTACCACGGGGAGCAGGTCGGTGATGTCGGCAAAGACGCCTTCAAACACACGGGTATTGAAGTCGTTGTGCCAGTCGCAGGTGAAGTACATGTCGTACACTTCGCCCGCCAGTACCGAGGTGTTCACTTGGTCGCCGGTCATGTAGATGATGTCCACCTCCACGCCGAGCCTCTCGCGGGAAATCACGTTGAGCGCTTCGTTCACCATCGCCACATCGGTGGGGGCGTCGGCGCCGGTTCCTTGCACCCAGGTCAGCCTAACATAATTCTCCGCGCCGGCGGGTACCGCCAGCAACACGCTGACCATGAGCACTGCCAACAGTAATGAAACCAGTTTCTTCATGAGATGAGTTCCTCCTTTAAGTAATTTTGCATATCGGCAGCCCTGGCGGGCGCCGTTATTGCCATTTACCCCTTCACCGCGCCAATGGTAAGGCCCGAGATGAAGTATTTTTGAAAAAACGGATACGAACAGGCGATGGGCAGCACCACCACCATCACGATGGCCATGCGGATGGTTTCGCCGGGCAGCTTTTCCACATGGCCGGGGGTCATATACTGGGCCGAGCGCGTCATGAATTCGATGTTGCGCTCAATGCTGATCAGCACATACTGCAAGGGGTACAGGTCTTGCCGGTTGGTGTTGAGGTACACCCGGGCCAGGAACCAGTCGTTCCAAAATCCGAAGGTAAAAAACAGACCGATGGTGGCGATGGCCGGCAACGATATGGGCAGCACGATCTGCCCAAAGATACGGAACTGCCGCGCGCCGTCTATCTTTGCCGACTCAATCACCGAATCCGGCACCGTGGTTTGGAAAAAGGTGCGCATGATGATGATATAAAACGTGGAACAGGCCAGGGGCAGCATCAGGATCCAATACGTATTGCGCAGGTTGTAAATTTGCGTGTTCACCATAAAGGAGGCCACCAAGCCGCCGCCAAAGAGCATGGGAATAAATATAAAAACCGTGTAGAATTTTTTAAGGTAATAGTTGGGGCGGGACAGTGCGTACCCCATCGTGGAGCACAACACCAGCCCTATGAAGGTGCCTCCCACCGTAACAAACACGGAATTAAACAGCGCACGGCCAATCACTTCCTTGTCGCGCCACAGGTAGGCATAGGTATCCAGCGACCATTCGGCAGGAAAGAAGCTATACCCCACCGCCTGTATCGACCTTTCGGAAGACAAGGACAGAATCAGCACAAACACGGCGGGGAGGAGCGTCATCAGCGCAAGAAGGATAAAAAGCACCGTGATGAACACATTGGTTGCCGGTTTTACACGGTTGAATTTTTGGATGCCCTCGGTCCCGAGCGCCTTGGGTTTGCGCGTGGATTGTTTTGCGGTCATCTTATTTCCCTCCTTCCTGCCCTAAAACAGCCCGGCATCCGGGTCGATCTTTTTAACGAGCAAATTCGCTCCCAGTATGGTCACCAGCCCCAAAGCGGACTGCAACAGGCCTGCCGCCGACGAGTAGTTTACATTCGACCGCTCGATGAGCAGCTTAAACACATACACGTCAATGGTCATCGTCACGTCGGACAGTGCGCCCGCGTTGCGTGTAGCTTGGTAAAACAAACCAAAATCGCTTCGGAAAATATTGCCTACGGATAATATAAACATGATGGACATGATGGGGCGCAGCATGGGCAGCGTGATGTACTTTACCTGCTGCCACTTGCTTGCGCCGTCGATCAGCGCGGCCTCGTACAGCTCGGTGTCGATGCCGCTGATGCGGGCCAGGTATACCACCATGCCATAACCCATGCTTTTCCATACATTCAAAAAGATCAGCAAAAAGACCCATAGGCCCGACTCTTGGTAAAAATTAACGGACTTGCCCCCAAAGGAGCGGATGATCTGGTTGATCAGCCCCTTGTCCATGCTCAAAAAAGCGAACACAAAATAACTGACGACCACCCAGGACAGAAAGTGGGGCAAAAACATACTGGTTTGGCACGCCTTGGCCAGCCGCTGGCTGTACATCTGCGAAATCAGGATGGCCAGCGCTACCGGGAGCAGCACGCCCAGAACGATAAACACCAGGTTGTACCCAAGGGTGTTGCGGAACATCAGGTACGCATCCTGCCCCCTGAACAAAAATTGAAAGTTTTTGAAACCCACCCAATCGCTGTTCACAAACAAGCTATACAAAAAACCCTGGCCCATCTTTACCCTGTAGTTTTTGAATGCCATCACCACGCCGAACATGGGGATGTAACAAAAAGCTATATACCAAATTGCCGTTGGCAGGGAAAGGATGGTCAGCTCCAAGTCGTCCAGCAAAAAACGCTTCTTCCGTGTTGGCGGCTGTTTTGCTGTTGCCATATCCGCGTCACCCCTTTACTGTGATACGCGCATTGCTTAAAGAAGTATAGCAACAAACAGGACATGCTTGCCCCGTTTATTTTGCTTTCTGAGCTTATCGCTAACAAAATTGTAGCACGTTCAGCTGTGATGCGCAAGGGATTCATCGAAGCCATCCTCATCATCACCTCTGTTAACTGTAGTATACAGCGGCGAGGGTGGCCGATCTATCCAAAATTGTTTAGATTATAGTGCAAAAACTATAGATTTTTGGAGGAAGTGATTGCTACAGGCCGATGCGCAGTGCTATACTTCAGAAGAAAATGTGGTATCGTACTCTGGGAGGGATGTGTATGAAGCGGCTCCTGGCCCTGTGCTGCGTATTGCTGTTAACCGCCTGCGCCCCGCTGGGCAGCCAGCCGGCCGATCTGGCCAATCCGCCCAATATCCCAACGCTGATTTGGTGGACGGTGGGGCCCGAGCCTGTGGATTTTGATATCGGCATAGAAAACATCAACCGCTACCTAGAAGAACATCTGGAGCTGCGGCTGGACATGCGGATGCTTCCCTGGATGGAGTTGATGGAGACGACGCAAAAGGCCGTCGCTTTCAACGAGTATTTTGACATCATGTTTGTGGATTTCGAAAACTACAACATGTTCGCCACCTCTGGCGGGCTTTGGGACATAACCGATGCCCTGCGCGTGACCGCGCCCAACCTGTGGGCGTTTATCCCGGATCAAATCTGGGCGGGAACCAAGATCGACGGGCGTATTTACGCCGTGCCCACCTATAAGGATTCGGCTCTGGCCCAATACTGGGTGTATGACAAAGCCGTGGTGGACGCTAGCGGCATCGATATTCAAGCCGTGCGGACTTGGGATGATCTGGACGTTGCGTTGCGCCAGGTCAAGTCCGCCGGGGGCGAGGATTTTTACCCTGTGCTGCTAAACCGGAACGACACTTTTTCCGGCCTTTTTAACGGTTTTGACGGTTTTTGCAATGGGCTGCCCATCATTGGCGTCCGGATCGACGACCCGGAGCGGCGGGTGATATGCCTACTGGAGGATCCCGTGTTCTTGGAGCGGCTTGCCATGCTGCGGAAGTGGTATCAAACGGGGATCATCAACCCGGACGCCAACACCGCCATCTCCAATCGCGGATCCAGGTTCTTTTTATCCAGCGTGGGCTGGCCCGGCGCGGAGCTGGTTTGGCAGCGGAGTGAAAAGGTGGACGAGTATGTCTCCCAAGTGATCTACGGCCCGGTGTTGTCAACGGAGTCGATCCAGGGCTCGATGAACGCGATTTCGCACCATTCCGCCTATCAAGCCGAAGCACTGAAATTGCTGCAACGGATCAATTTGGATCCCCTCTTGCGGGACATGTTTGCCTATGGCGTGGAAGGGGTGCATTTTGAGTATGCGTCCGACAGGGTTGTGCGGCAGCTCAACAAAAATTGGGATGTTCATATTTTTTCCCAGGGCACGTTGTTCACCATATCCACCACAACCGACTGGCCCGCCGACCAGTGGGAACAGGTGAAAGCGCAGAACGACGCCGCGATCAGCTCGGTTTTGCTGGGGTATAGCATGGATATCAGGGAGCTGTCAATCGAACTGTCCGCAAGCCGGGCCATATGGGATGTTTACTCCGTGGACCTGACCACCGGCGCCGCTGATCTAGACATAGCCATTCCGCAACTTCTGGCAAAATTGCGGGGCGCAGGGATGGACATCATTATTTCCGAAGCGGAGAAACAGATTGATCGCCATTACGGCGCCGGGAGATAAACACAACATGTTCAGCGATAGAGAGTTCCGGTTCAAGTTCTTGCTGGCGGCTGTTGGCGCGCTGCTGGTTGCCGCCCTGATTACCGCGGCGATTTACGCCATTTTGCGTTCCGGCTGGGTTGCCGAGGCGCAGAACCGGAGCATCCAGCTCGGAAACACAATCGAACAGCGTCTTCAAAACGAAGACGATTTGCTTGCGCTCCAAATTACAAGCATGTATGCCTCCGCGCCATTGATGAACGATATTTTGGATTTGTTTCGCAGCAAAACCTCCCGGGATTACTTGGACGCCCGGTTGCGCCGCAGCCGGATGACAAGCGCTTCGATCCGCTCATTTCCCGAATACATCCGCGCTTACATTCATCGCTATCGAAGCAGCCTGTACCAGATCGTACTGCACGGGGAAGACGCGACGCATATCCTGTCGTATAGCGGCGGGGAACTCGCATATGCCTTTGACGCTCCCTTCGCGCCGCAGGGGATTCAAAACGATGTTGCCATGCAAAAAGCCATCTATAACCCTGCCGGGAATTATGAAAAAATCGGGGAGGTATCGTTCCTTTTCCGTACATCCGACATTGTGCGCGATTTAGATTTCTCCGCCTTTACTTGGGCCGCGCTGACGGACGGGAACGGGAACGTGTTTGAGCTCAAAAATGGAAGCAACCCCAAGGCCATCGCCCTAGAAAGGGTTGCGCTCATTCAGGACTTCAGCCGCTTTTCGTTCCAATTGGTCACATTTATGGATGACGCCGCGATGATCCGCAGCAATTTTCCTATACCGTTGATCCTTGTTGCCGTCATGCTCACCCTCAGCGCAATATCCATATCATTCCTTGCCCATGTCATTCGTTTTACTATACAGCGCAAGCAGCATATCCAGACGGAATTTCAACTAAAGATTCAGCAACAACAAGCTGAAATGCGGATGCTGCAGAGCCAAATCAACCCGCATTTTCTCTATAACACATTGGAAGCCATCAGCTCGCAGGCGCTTTTGAACAAAAACAGGCCGGTGGCGGACGCAATCACCGCCCTCGGCTCCCTGTTCCGGCAAATGACAAACCTGCCATCTCATATCTCAATGAAGGATGAGATGGATATACTCAGAACGTATTTGCGGGTTATGGAAATCAAGTGCGCCGGAAGCTTCTGTTATCAGGTAGAGCTGGAGCCGGATCTGGAGAAATTCCAAACGGTGAAATTTTGGCTTCAACCATTAGCGGAAAACTTCTTCAGCCACGGCTATGACCTGGCCAGCCCCTATAACCTCCTGATCGTGCGGTGCTACAAAGATAACCGGGCCGTTTGCATCGATCTCCTCGACAATGGGCAACCCATCCCGGAAGAGCGGCTGGCGTTGATCCATGACAGCTTGTCTCAACCCGAAAAGGCGGATGGCGGCATCGGCCTGCGGAATGTGCATAGCCGACTCAATCTGTTTTATGGCGGCGGCGTAAGCATAACCGTTTCCAACAGTGAAGAGGGCGGCGTGATAGTTCGCGTGAGGATTCACGAAACGGCTACGAAGGGAGGCCAGCAGCATGTATAGTTTGTTGATTGTAGATGATGAGCCAATGATTTTGAAGGGAATGCGGGAAAAGATCGACTGGCCCTCCTATGGTTTTTCGAAGATTGTGGTGGAGAGCGAGTATAAATCCGCATTGGAGGCCGCTATCCTTCTGCAACCCTCTCTCTGCCTGCTCGACGTTTGCCTGGGGCCCCAAAAGGGGTATGATCTGATTGAGGAGATTAAGGCGGTTGGCGTAACGTCGCATTACGTTATGATGAGCGGACACGGAGAGTTCAAGTATGCGCAAAAGGCCATGCATTGCGGGGCCTTGGGTTATTTGCTGAAGCCGGTGGAGGCCAGCGCCCTGCGCGAAGTCGTGGAGCGAGTTACGGTAGATTATTTGGGCGGCGCGGTCAAGCGGGATACCGCTGATACGGATCCTGTACTGCAGCGGCCTTACGACGAGTACCTGCCCTTGGTTAAAAAGATGCTGCTAATCGTCCGGGCGGAGTACGATACCCCTTTGACTTTGAAAGTGCTTGGCGAAATGTTCCGCATGAACTCCGCTTACCTGGGGCAGGTGTTTTTGTCAGAAACAAAGATGAAACTTTCGGATTACCTGATGGCTTACCGGCTTATCAAAGCAAAAGAGTTGTTGACGCATACAGACGACAAGATCGCCACCATTGCCAAAAATGTAGGCTATGATAATATGAGTTATTTTTATTCGCTCTTTAAGCAGTATTTCGAGCAATCGCCCACGGACTTCCGCGACGCATGACGTCACTCCACAACATAAGGGAGGGATCTTATCCATGAGCATAACGCTCCAACACCTTCTGTCTATCGTACCCAGCCCCCGGCAACGCAAGTGGCAGGAGCTAGAGTTTTACGCGTTCATCCACTACGGAATGAATCAGTTCACCAACAGGGAGTGGGGAACGGGCCGGGAAGAGCCGCAGCTGTTTAACCCCCAAGCGTTGGACACCGACCAGTGGTGCGATTGCATTGCCAAGGCCAGGATGCGCGCCGTGATCCTTACCGCCAAACACCACGATGGCTTTTGCCTGTGGGACACAAAGCACACGGATCATTCCGTTATGCACTCGCCCTATGGGCGGGATATTGTGGCGCAATTGGCGCAGTCCTGCAGTAAAAGGGGCTTGAAGCTGGGAATATACCTTTCGCCGTGGGACAGGCATGATGCCCGCTATGGGCATGGCAAAGCGTATGACGACTATTTTTGCGCCCAACTCACGGAGTTGCTGTCCGGTTATGGGGAAATCTTTTGCGTATGGTTGGATGGCGCGTGCGGCGAAGGCCCGAACGGCCAAAAGCAACGATATGATTGGGAGCGCTACTACGCGGTCGTTCGCAATCTTCAGCCTGACGCCGTTCTCTCCGTTTGCGGGCCCGACGTGCGTTGGTGCGGCAACGAAGCGGGGCGCTGCCGCAAAAGCGAGTGGAGCGTCGTGCCCAAAAGCATGGCCGACAACGAAAAAATCGCCGGCCTTTCCCAACAGGAGGACAATGAAGCCTTCCGCCAAAGGGTCCCAAGTGATAGCGACGATATCGGCAGCCGCGAAGCGTTGCGGGGCATTGACGATTTGATCTGGTACCCCGCCGAGGTCAACACCTCCATCCGCCCGGGTTGGTTTTATCATGTGGAAGAAGATCAAAAGGTGCGCACGCTGGCGGAATTGCAGTCCATCTATTTGCAATCCGTTGGCGGCAACGCCGCATTCCTGCTGAATGTGCCGCCTCACCCTCAAGGCTACATCGCCGCGCCGGACGCTAAGCGATTGGAGGAGCTTGGAACCTGGATCCACAGCAGCTTCTCTCTCAACTTGCTGGAGGGCGCGAGCTTTTCGGTTTCGGACGATTCATATGTCGTTTCAGTAAAAACCAAGCGCCCCGTTTCACCGCAATACCTGGTGCTCCAGGAAGACATCACCCAAGGCCAGAGGATCGAGGCGTTTACCATACTCTATGAGCAGGACGAAGCGTGGCAGATAGCGTGCCAAGGCACAGTCGTAGGGCACAAGCGCATTTGCCCCTTGCCGGATGGAATATCTTCTTGCCAATGGAAGCTGGAAATCCACTCTTGCCGAGGCGAGGCACGCTTAAAAACGTTTGCGCTATATTAAAGCAGAATATCGCATCGTTGATGAAGCTTAAATCCATGGTTGCATTCGCTCCATAACAACGAAGCCCGGAAAACGCAGTGTTTTCCGGGCTTGTTTGTTATGTTTTAGTTTTTATTTTTTACTTCGGCGTATCCCCCACATTCCTGCTACAAGCCCCGGCATTGGGCACACCCAAATCCATAATCGTCTCCAGCAGGGACCGGACCAAACCCTCGTCGTCCTCACCCGCATTCGAGCCCCTGCGATTAGGCACC
>WQXF01000073.1 GCA_009784985.1 Clostridia bacterium
CTCACCCAACGCCTCTGCGGAGAGATCATCCCCGGCATTATCATAAATCTCAATAACCAGCTTGGCAGTGCCACCAAAATACTGCTTCAGGTCGATCATTGCGCGCCCGCGCCCCCAGCGGCTCGGCATCACATAGATGGCCACACCATCGGACCCATCGGCCAATATGTGCTCCTCTTCTTCCGCCCTCTCTAAAAACAGCTCATACGACGCACGGTCATGAGCCTGATAGGAATACTGGAACAGCGTGTCAAAATCAATCAGGTTAGAATAATCATACTCGAAACGAAGCGGCGCGGTTCCTTCCGGCGGGGCAAAGCGCAGGAAATTGGCAGGATACCTCTCCGTATCTCTTCCCTCAACGATGTATTCTCCGAAAATCGGCGTGATCCAAATCTCCGGATACGACTCGGGCGTCCACGAGGAATTGCCACGGATAGTTTGCTGTACAGCCTTCAGGCTACCGGCGGCGGGGGCTTCGGCCATGGCGATAGAAGCCAAGCTCAAACATAGGACGGCGATCAACAGGCATGACAGGATTTTCTTCATTTTCCCTTTCTCCTTCACAGTTTCTGTATATGTGTCACTATACAACATGCTTATCCATCTGTCAAACCTATTCAGGCATCACATACTCGTCTTGCCCGGCGCAATCGCTGCACATGCTGGCCTGGCGAACCGCGCACTGCTCGCATACCAACGCGCCGCAATTTGTGCATCCGCGCATCTCACGGGAATCCCGGGCGCTGCTGCAGTCCGCGCAATGTATCCTGCTCATAAACGTCCTCCTTTGATATCGCTCTGATATCGCTTTGGCGCTAGTGTATCCAAAGCGCATAAAAAACTTGTACGGCAAGCCCGTCCATGTCATAATGGAAATAGGAGGGCATGATCATGCATGATACGCAGAAACCCCGGCGCATCGATCGCCGTACCGCCGTCCGCTTTTTGCTGGATTGGCACGGGCTGGCGGGCGCCCGGCGATACACGGGCTCAAGCGGCATATTGGCATACATCCGGCGGGTAGGCTGCGTGCAGTTTGATCCGCTGGATGTTTGCGGGCGCAACGCCGAGCTGGTGCTTCACGCCCGGGTGAAGGGTTTTACCCCATCCACACTGCACGATGCGCTGTACAAAACCCGCGCCCTGGTGGACTATTGGGATAAAAATATGTCCATCTTTCCCATGGAAGACTGGCCCAACTTTTTTCGGGAGCGGCAAAAGTTTCGGGAGCAGCCTTGGTCGCGGAGCCGGGAGCACATCGAGCCTGCGTTAGAAATCGTGCGCAGGCAGATCACCGAACGTGGGCCACTGTTCCCCTCGGGCATCGATTTGGGCAAGCGAGTGGATTGGAGTTGGGCGCCTACCACCCTATCCAGGGCGGTGATGGAGACCCTGTACTTCACCGGCGATCTGGCGGTGCACCATCGAAAGGGCACCCTGCGCGCCTTTGACCTAGCGGAACGGCTGGTGCCCCCGGCCCTGTACACGGCAAGCGATCCCTTCCCCACCGCGGAGCGCTACGAAGCATGGCGCGTGCACAGACGCGTGGGCGGCGTGGGGCTGCTGTGGGCTCGCCCCGGCGACGCCTACCTGGGCATTCCATTCGAAAGCGCCGGAACCGGGCGCAAAGCTGCCCTGGGGCAAACGATAGAAACCCTGGTGGCCGAGGGCCGCGTAATCCCAGTAGAGGTCGAAGGCGTTCCGGGCATCAACGAACCCTGCTACATTCAAGCCGAAGCGCTAGAAACATTGGACTGCGCCACCCAAAGCAAGGCAAAAAGAAAACGCACCGAGTTCCTGGCCCCATTGGACAATATGCTTTGGGATCGCAGGCTGGTAGAAGCGTTGTTTGGTTTTGTATATCGTTGGGAGGTATACACACCCCAGGTTCAACGCAAGTACGGCTACTACGTGTTGCCCGTGCTGCAAGGCGAGGCGATCACGGGCCGCATAGAGGTGGTGCGCGACCGCAAGGCCCGCTGCCTGCGCGTACAAAACGCCTGGTGGGAACAAAAAACCGACCCCGAAGGCGTGCGCGACTGCCTGGAACGCCACGCGCGTATGCTGGGGCTGGACGGGTGGGAAGGCCAAATTGGGCTATAATCAGCTTTTTTGCGAAAAGGGTATTCAAAACCGCGTGTTTTATGGTAGAATAATCGGTAGAGAGAGGTTGCACCCTTTCAAAGTGGGCCGTACCCCGTGCGGTTCAAACCAATTGGCAGAAACCGCCCGTAGTGCCGCTACAGGCGGTTTTGCTTACTTCTTCTTACAATTTATCGAATCCCATGGCAATACATCGCTCGGCCCGCTCCTTAGCCCGGCCGCCCAGGGCGATCTGCTCCTGCAAAAAACCGGGATGATGGCGCAAAAACTCCCTCATAAATCCCTCGGGGCTGGCAAGAAAGCCCCGGGCCATGTCCCCTTGGGCGGCAGTGAGCTTACCCTGGGCTACCGCTTCGTCAAACAGCCCGGCATCTACCTTCACCAGGGAGCGCAACGGCACACCGGCCTTAGCCAGCGCCGCCTCCCCGCCTTGATCCCGATCCACCACCACCAACGCGGACACGATGCGCGCGCCCAGCCTCTCGATGGCGGGTATCCAGGCGCGGATAAAGCTGGAGGCCTCGGTCACCAAATCGGCTATGTGCAGCACGCGCTTTCCCTCCAGCATCTCCCGGGTAGCGGGCACGGCATCGCCCTGGGCATCGCTGTACACGGTAAAAAGGTTCTTAAAGATGCTTACATGGGGCAGGCGCAAAGCACGGGCTATGGGCAACGAAAAGAAAAAGTCCCGCCGCTCACCGCCGGAAATCGCATCGAATCCCCCGTCCGGGTGTTGCGCCTGCATTTCCTCCGCCTGCTCCACAAGTTTTGCGATCAATAAACCGTAGCGCTCGTTGGCCTGAGCTAGGGCGTGCAGCTTGTTGTCAATCACGCCGGGCAGCCCGATAGGCCGGCGGGATGCCTCGGCCTCAATGTCGTGCAGCAGCCCTAGCGACGTTTCTTCTCCCCCGCACAAGAAGTGGGTGTTGATGTAAAACGGCCCCAGCTTGCCCGATGTATACCAATAGGGCCGCCCCTCAGGGCAGACGCGCACGGCATCGGTGTCGAATAACCACGATATGATAGGATTGTCCACGCAAAGCGCCTCCTTTTGCTGGGTGGCCTATTGTGCTTAAAGTTTTTAGTTTTCGATTATCCAAAGCCCTGTTTGAAAAAAGTGCTCCGGCAAGCCGCTGCTTCCCCAAGAAAGCCTTTTGAAAATGCTGGCGATGTTGGCCGGATCCGTGGCCGGTATGGGCCGATAGTCCTGTACCCGCCCCAGCGGGGCTTCGGTTACCAGATAGGGAAACACCTGCAACCGCACCAGCTGGGGCTTCTCCTCCCCGCCAATATCGTACTCCAGTTGAACCACCGCGGTTTCAAGGTCCTTGGGCCTGCTGTTACCGCCAAATGAAAAATTACCCAGGCTGTAAAATATCGGCTTGCCCTTATACATTTCCATGCCCTGCAGTACATGGGGATGGGTACCCACCACCACATCGGCCCCGCTGTCGATGACCTGATGGGCGGCGGTGATCTGATCCCCACGCTGCTTGTATGTGTTCTCAATACCCGCATGAAAATTGGCGATGATCAGGTCGATTTCGGGATCCGCACGAAAAGCCACGATTTGTTCGCACATGGCAGCCACTTTTGATTTTCGGAGGGGATACGATATACCCAGCAACGCGATCTTCCTGCCCTTGACTTCAACCACCGTGGGCTCGTAATGGTAGCAATAAGCGATGCCCCGCTCGTCCAGGGCTTGTTTGGTATCAATTACACCCCGCTCCAGATAATCCTTGGAGTGGTTGTTGGCCAAATTCACCGCCTCCACGCTGC
Organism: Clostridia bacterium; assembly: GCA_009784985.1. Classification (GTDB taxonomy): domain Bacteria; phylum Bacillota; class Clostridia; order Christensenellales; family Aristaeellaceae; genus WQXF01. The sequence goes on from WQXF01000073.1 coordinate 3,889, forward strand.
CAAGGGTCAGCACATCGGCGTATTCGGGCGGCGCGCGAAAGGTAAAGCGCTTGTTTTGAGCGCGGGTGGCATTGGTAAAGGTGCCCTCCAGGTTCACGATTGTTAGATCATCGTTGGCAAACAAATCGATAACGCCGGAAAAGGGCCAAGCAAATCCTTTTTCGGCCACCACTTGCACAAAGCTATTCTTGGAATTGACGTACTTCCCTTCCGACCCAATCGTACAGTCCCCGGCCAGCGTGATCACCAACCGGTCGGGCCTGGGCGATTCGGCAAAAATCGCGGCCGGTGCGCTCAATCCCAAGACAATCAGCATCCAACATACGAAACGGCGCAAAATCGTTCCCCCTCTTATCATTGCATTTTGTTTTATTATAGGGCATTGGGAGAGAGAACGCAATGTAAAAATACGAAAATAGTAATTGTTATTGTTATTTATTATGAGCCCTCAGTCGCTCACAAAAGGCCTTTTCCTCAAATCTCCCAAATATCTCTTGACAACATTTCCGCTTATGCATACTATACTACTATCGGAGCGCCACAAAAACTGGAGAGTAGTCTATGTGTACAAAAAAGCCAAATATCTCATTCATTATAAGTGACATTGGGAAAATGAACACTGTTGTGAAAGAATTAGGAGACTTATTTCAAGTCACTCCCCTAAATACCGGCGCTCAGTTAAAAAATAGCTTAAGGGCAATCAGTCTTCCCGATCTGTATCTTGTGGATGCCGCCATGGATGCTATCGATACTTATTCTATGCTCGCAGAGTTCAGAAGGGATGAGCTGTTTAAGCATATCCCCGTCATGATTCTTGCGGGCTATGGCCATGAAGGCCGCGCGTCCGCATGCGTGGCGCTGGGCTTAGCGGATTTTTTGACTGAACCGTATCACGCCAGCTTGTTGGTACAACGTATCCATGGTTTGCTTGCAAGCGCAATGATCATCCGAAAAGCACAAGAGTCCCTGTATTCGCTCTATGATGGCGTCCACAAAATGATTGAGTTGCGGGACCCGTACACCGGCAAGCACGTCAGGGCCACCAAAAGCTATATGCGTATATTTATTGAGCATCTACCAGAAGATATACATCCGCGATATCATCGTGTGATGGCTTCAAAAGATATCATTGCGTTGTCGGCACAGCTTCACGATATGGGAAAAATCGCCATCCATAACTGCATTCTGAGCAAGGGCGGAGACCTTTTGCAGCTTGAACGCAAATTGATGCAAACGCATGTAGAAGAAGGCGTAAAGGCGATTGACCAACTTCAAAAAATAAGCCCCGAGAGAAGCACTTTTCTAGAAATCGCATTAGTGATCGCTGGATATCATCATTGCTATTGGGGGGAGCCCCTCAGTGGAAAAGGCAAAGAAAGAGATTATTGCTATCCTAAGCTCTTAAGAGGTGATAAGATTCCCCTTGAAGCGAGAATGATGGCCATTGTTGATGTTTATGAGGCGCTTAGATCGCAACGCTCCTATAAGGCGGCGATGGCTCATGATGCCGCTTGCAGCATCATTGAGAAAAATGAGGATAATCAATTTGATCCCAAGCTAGTTGAGGTCTTTAAGGCGGTCAAGGGAGAGTTTGAAAAAGAGTTCGAAAGAATCAGCAAGACCGACACATAATTTATTTCGAATTTATGTAAAATAAGCGACGATTTGTTGCAAAACAAGTTCACCAAAAGAGCAAAAATGCTTATTGACCACAGTTAATTTTTATGATATTCTATCTTAGTGAAGTGGGGGATGAGGGCATGTATTCGGAGATTTTCTATACCAAGGATGAGGTGCTTGAAAAAGAGAACCTCACCCGAGAAGACGTGCAAACCCGTTTGTTGGCTCTAGGCTGTGATACACCCGATAAGCAAACACAATATTTAGAAGAGTACATGGGCGTGCTCTATTCAGGTTTCTTAAATGGCGTTAAATTGCTTCCTGAAAAAAAGCGTGACTTTATGATAGACGATTTCTTGGACACGAGCTGGAAAGAAATGACAAACAAGTATATCATGTACGAGCTAAGGAAAAAACCTGAGTTTTCCTCATAAGGATTTTGCAGGCTTTTTTTAATTCTGCGGCATCTCATAAAAGAAAAGGACAAGTACCATGCCAGATACCAGAGAATTGACAGCACAAGATATCGACGCAGCGATCAGAGACTGTGGCATATATGACATTGATGTTTGTGATTCCAAAAATGAAGGAAAGCACCTTCAACATATGCTCAGCAAGATTGAGGAGTATCGGGCAACAAAAGAAGAAATTAGATATAGGGAAAAGGAAACTGAATTAGCGGACAAGCTGCGGTGGCCTGATGGCAAAGAAAAGAAGCACATGCAGATGCGTATGGCGGCCTGTAGGGAACACCACAGCAGTAAGCAAAAGAAGTATACAATCAAGCTAAAGGAACAACCCGATATGCCCCCAAATACTGGATGCATATGGATGTATGCGTGGGGAGCAATAATCAAGTGCCCCCAACTAGAAAAGAACGCCTGCACCAAGGGTGTCGATAATCACCTGTGCGAGCACATTGTTATTGCCCATGAAGCAGGGGGGCATTTGTTGCTGCATGTCAACAGCTGGTTAGATGGAAAGAAAACGAATCCCAAAATAGAAGAGTACCAAGAAACGCAGGCATCCTATTGCGCGGAGCTGATACTGAACGATCTGTCACGAAAGTATAAAGCGATTGGCCGAAAAGAAAGATTCCTGATTGTATCGCCTCAAAAATTACGAAGATCGATAAAGAAAATCATGGGGCGTGGCAGGGGCAGGTACAAGCCGAAAAAAGTCATCAAGGATTCAAGAGAGGTGCTCTACGAGTCGATCTGCGGACTCCGCGGCTCAGCGAAACGTGTACCATGGTCGTTTATGCCTTTTTGACATCGTTCCAATCAGAGCGGAAGCGGAAGTTGCTTTCGCTCTGTTTTTGTCAAATCTCCGGTATCAACGTCCAGATAAACTCCCCCGCCTCGCCCCGGAAACCGTCGCAATAAAACAAAGCCTTATCCCTCGGAATTCGTTTATGCCATCCGAATTCAAGCTGGCGATCCTCCACAAAAAACGGCACAATATCGTCGGCGGCTTTGATGTATTGAAAGCAATCGGTTACTTTCACCGACAGCACCTGCTTCTGCTCCTTCGGTAGGGCAGACTCGAGCTACACGCACGCCGCCGCAAACACGCATAACAGCACAAAAAGCAACACCGATTCGAGTTTGGATATCTTCAATATCCCCTTACTCCTTCCATTTGCCCCGCCGTTTGTGCTGCTCGATAAATTTGGCCTCGGCGCCCTGGTCGCTAGGCACGTAATAGCGGCAGCCCTCCACCTCGGGGGGCATGTAGGCTTGCGGGATCCAGTGGCCGGGGTAGTCATGGGGATATACATACTCCTTCTGTGCGCCGGGCGCAGCCTGCTCGTGGGTGGGGTAGTTGGTATCCCGCAGATGCAGGGGCACGGCGCCAAAGCCGCCCTTCTCGGCGTCGGCCATGGCTGCGCCGATTGCCGCCACCACGCTGTTGGACTTGGGGCTTTCGCACACCGCGATGATGGCCTGGGCGATAGGCAGCTTGGCCTCGGGCATGCCCACAAACTCCAAGGCCTGGGCAGCAGCGGCGGCTTGCAGCATGGCCGCGGGATTGGCAAGCCCTACATCCTCGCTGGCATGGGCAATGATGCGCCGCACGATCAGCCTGGGATCCACGCCGGCATACACAAGCCGGGCGTACCAGGCCAGCGCAGCGTCGCTGTCCGAACCGCGCAGGCTCTTGCAAAAGGCGCTGAGCATATCGTAAAAGGCGGACTCGTCGCAGCGCAACACCGGCCTTTGGATGGATTCTTCAGCCACCTCCAGGGTCACGCGGATCACCCCCTGGGCATCGGGCGCGGTGGTGAGCACAGCCAACTCCAGCGCGTTGAGGGCCGAACGCACATCGCCGTTGGCCACACCGGCAATGTGGCGGGCCGCCTCGGGATCTATCTCCACAGGCCGGTCGCCAAAGCCGTTCACGGGATCGGCCAGGGCGCGGCGCATGCCGTCTTCCACATCGGCCTGGGTCAGGGGCAAAAAACGAAATACCCGGCACCGGCTCACGATGGCCGGGGTCATCGCCACCGATGGATTCTCGGTGGTGGAGCCAATGAACCGCACCAGCCCCTTCTCGATAGCTGGTAGCACGCAATCGCTTTGCGCCTTGTTCCAGCGGTGGCACTCGTCCAGCAGCAGATAGGTGACTTGGCCGTACAGCTTGCGCCTGTCCTCGGCTTCCTTGAGCACGGCGCGCAGGTCGGCCACGCCGCTAGTTACGGCGTTGAGCTGGGCAAAGGCCGAGCGGGTGGTGGCGGCGATCACCGCAGCCAACGTGGTTTTGCCGCAGCCCGGCGGGCCGTAGAAGATGGCGCTGGTCATGCGGTCGGCCTCTATGGCCCGGCGGAGCAGCTTGCCCGGCCCCACCAAGTGCTTCTGGCCCAAAAAATCATCCATGGAGGTGGGGCGCATGCGCTCTGCCAGGGGCTTGAAGGGCTGTTCCGCCGCAGAAAACAGATCTTCCATCATTCCCCTCCTAGCCCCTAATCCCTTATCCCTAATCCCTCAACGATTCCGGCAACCGGCGCATCCCTGTCAACAGTGGCAAACCCAGTGCATAACAGGCCACCGCCTGCCCCACACCCACCTGGAACATACACAGCAGCAACGGGACATCCGGTGCGTACAAAAAGTGCACCAACACACCCACGATCAGGGCGTTAAACACCACCGGCGGCAGCGCGGCCAGCACGGCGCGCTTATACAGCAGGCGGGTGGCAAGGGCGGCCATCAGCGAGGTGAGCGAACCAAACACGATGTCCAGCAAATGTGCCCCGCCCAACAGATTGGCCAGCAGGCAGCCCAGAAACAGGCCTGGGATTGCCTCCGGAAGCAGCACGGGCAGCAGCGTCATGGCCTCGGCAACGCGTAATTGATACGGCCCAAAGCTGAAGGGAGCCAGCAGCAGCGTGATCACGGCGTACAGGGCGGCGATCATCGCGCCCCTGGTCAATCGGCGAGTGGTAAACAGATTGGTGCTAAAAAGCTGGTTCCATAGGGATTCGTTCATATTCTATCATGCCTCCGTTTTGTTTGTGGGGTTCACGGGCCTGCTCAAACAAAACGGCGGCGGCAAGATTTACCGCCCGCAATTCCGTAGTTTTGTTTAAGGACAGGATGGTCGCGAACTGTCCGATGCGATTGTCGGGGATAGTATAGCACGGCGCATGAAAATCCGCAAGCGCGTTCACACTAGCGCCATCCAACAGCATCAAAGACATAAAAGGAGGCCTTTTCCATGAGCCAGCACGAAACGAGCAGCCACCAGTGTATCCATTGCACCGTAGGCTCCTGCAAGTACAACAACCAGATCCGGCACCTGTGCACGCTGGAGTCCATCAATGTGTGCCCCTCGTCCAAAACAAACACCTCCGGCACAGACGAAAGTATGTGCGGCAGCTACGCCCACTAAACGGTCTCGGATCAAAAAAGCCCTGCCTTCATTACGAAAGCAGGGCTTTGGTCAACTCTTTACTCGGCTTTTTCCCCGCCGGTTAGGGTGAGGCCAGAAAGCTCATCGAAAATGTCAACCAAATCCTCCTCATCAAGCACCTCGCCGTCCAGGGCATAGGCGCCTGCGATAAAGGAGCCGTCCTGGTAATCGAGCATCAGCACAAAGGTGGTTTCGGTTACCGGCCACTCGCTCAACCCGGCGAAAGAGCTGAAAGGAACCAATAGGACGGCGTCTTCCATCTCAAAGGCGATGTGAGTGTACCCATCCCCTGTCAACTCCGCATACAGGGCAGGGGTGAGGATAAGGTAACGCAACACGTACGAACCGTCGTCCGCCGGGGGCGCAAGCACACGGAAGATGTTCATGTCGCCCAACTCGTCTATTTCGTATTCGGCGTCCAAGTACCCCCAAACGATGTCGGTAACGATGTCACTGCGGGAGAAGGCGCCCAATACGCCTGTATCTGTATCGCCAGCAGGTGCGCGGCGAACCGCGGCGGGGACTACGGTGACGGTAGGGAGAGAGGCGGGAAGCTTGGCGATTTCCCGCGGCTGCTCATGACCGCATTCATTCAGGCAGAGCCTAAATTCTTCGCCCACCTGTCCTTGGGTCGCGGGCGTCCGTACAATCCAGCCTCCGTTAGGATATCTGATTGCGTCTAGGTAACCATCGTAATCGTGTCCCATCGCATCGAGTATGATCTCGTCGCAACCCCAGCGTCTGCAAACTTGATCATCAAGGCATGTCACTGCCGGGCCCGGCCAGTGCCCCAGCGCGGGAAGCACAACCGTCTGATCCTGTTCGCATCCATCATTCCGGCAGAAGCGGGTCATTTCGCCGTCATCGCCGCACGTGGGAAGCGTCACGCTCCACCCTGTCCACGGCCAGCCAAAGTTGTGACCCCTGCTCTCAAAGGCATCGCAATACCCACACTCACGCTCTTGGCAACCGCCATCCACGTTGGTCCACTCCCAATCATGGGGTTGGGGATTGTGATAGAAGTGGCACTTGCCGAGGCCTCCGAGCGTTATATCGCAATAATGGTTGCCATTGCCGTCATCTATCCAGATGTGGCCTTGTATCACATCGCAACTGGATATCTGGCACTTATGGGGCTCATCCGGGTCGTTTTGATCATCCCACAAGCCACATGGGTAGCTTATCTCTGCCTCTGCGCAGCCCGCTTCAAGGCATTTATGTACTCCATTATCCTCCGGGCCCCAGGTGTGATTGGCAGTCTCTCCACATACACATTCATGCGCGAACGCCGGATCGCGGCCAGACCATGCGGGGAACCATTCGTGTGAGAAGCTCGCATCACACGCATCGCAAATATGCTCGTCAGCGCCGATGGACACCCACGGCCCTTTGTGCGATCCCTGCGGCGCACCCTGCCCCAGCGCCTCTTCCTCTACCCATTCGCATCTTGGGCGTCTACAGACCTGTGCGTCAACACATGTCGCCGCTGCACTTAGCCAGTGCCCCAGCGCGGGAAGCACAACCGTCTGATCCTGTTCGCATCCATCATTCCGGCAGAGGCGGGTCATTTCGCCGTCATCGCCGCACGTGGGAAGCGTCACGCTCCACCCTGTCCACGGCCAGCCAAAGTTGTGGCCCCTGCTTTCAAAGGCATCGCAATACCCGCACTCACGCTCTTGGCAACCGCCATCCACGTTGGTCCACTCCCAATCATGGGGTTGGGGATTTTCATAGAAGTAGCACGGGCCGCCGCCGCCGAGCGTCGCTTCGCAATAATGGTTGCCATTGCCGTCATCTTTCCAAATGTGGACTTGCGTCACATTGCAACTGGATATCTGGCACTTATGCGGCTCATCCGGGTCGTTTTGATCATCCCACAAGCCACATGGGTAAGTTCTCCCTGCACAACCCGGTTCGGTGCATTCATGCACCCCGTTAACTGTCGGGCCCCAGGTATGGTTGGCAGTCTCTCCACACATGCATTCATGCACGAACTGCGGCCAAGCATGGAAGAACTCTGCAGGTTTCCATTCATGTGGGGCAACCACTTTGCACGCATCACAAATATGCTCCGTAGCGCCGATGGACACCCACGGCCCCTTGTGCGATCCCTGCGGCGCACCCTGCCCTAGCGCATCAATGGTCTCCGTATCTTCCCAATCATCACAGCCACTCACATCACAATAGTAGAAGTCCCAGCCATCGTCCATGCATGTCGCCACTTGGCTTCGGTCTGGATCATTTACTGGATTGTGCCCATTCGCTGGGGCATTGGCTGTAATCACATAAGTACAGTTGGCCCGGTCACAACTTTGTATTGCTGTTCCCATCTCCGTGCAAGTGGGCGCAGTGGTTGGTCCAGCTACTAAGTTGTGCCCTGATGGCTCTGTTGTAGTTGCAGAAGCGATAACCTCTTTGCATCCAGTACATTGAGTAGCGCCACTATATCCAGGCTGTGTGCAGGTTGCGGCTATGTTGGCAACTGATACTATGTTGGCATGATTGTCTTTGTTAAAATCGCCAAACTGGGCGTCAGAGCTTGCGAAAGCCGCCACTATTGCTCCCAATCCAGTACTCCATCCACACACTATGCAAAATTGGTTGTTATTGCCATTCGTGTTTATCGTCGTCGTAATCGTTACTGATCTCGTGATGCATGTGCCCGGTATTTCACCTGTAAATTGGTTTATTGCATTTGGAATATGGACAAGGGTGTGAGTTGCGCAATTTTGAGTAGGAATTGGTCTGACATCTTGCGCACCGCATTTTGCACACAGCATCGTGAGATTTTCGGTCGTCCTTGCGTACAGTATAGTATATTCGTGAGAGCCACCTAAGCTAGAGATTGCGAAGTTCGATACAACGAAGCCGCAATCATCTTCGGCGCATATTACCTCACCGGCCCCCGATGTGGTACAGGTCGGCGCTGTGACAACGGTTTCTGTTCTATTAGCATGCAAGCATATAGATGCAGCAGCAAACGGCATCTCGAGAGTAAACACCTCTCCCCCAAAAGGCTCTATCAGCCCATCCTCAAGCAGAAACCCAAAATACTCCAACCCAAAATTCTGATCGTCAAAGTTGAACCCGCCCGGCGCGCCGGTTCTTTCCCCATCGCCGCATTCCTCACACTTGCCGCACTCGCAAGCAAGGCCGGGATCCACATCCAAGCAAGTGTCACACTCGCCGCAATCGTCACACTTGGGATCATAGAAATCGTAACCCACGCTCCCCGGCCCAGGGATAACGGTTCCGACCGGTGGTTGGTCAGTAGGCACACCCACGTTGCCGCCCGAAGCCGCAGTGCCACCCTCGCCACCCGGTGCTGCATCGCTGCCCTCGCCGCTCGAAGACGCGCTGTCGCTATCGCAGCATCCCATATCGTGAACATGACCGATCCTTCCGATAGCATTACGCGCCCGGTTCACTCGCTCCCGATTCACTGGCAAAGAACTGGGCCTCAAAGGACTGGGTCTCAATCCATCCGGATTCAAACCATTCCTCTCCCTTTCGCCTCTCCTCAGCCTGGGGTTAAGGGTGCTCCGCATTTCATTGTGGTCGGTGGAACAATCTTCATTGCCACACGACGCAAGTACAGGCGCGGACACACTGCGCGATACCTCGGCAAGCACCTCGGTAAAGCTCGACGAAAGCACCATGCACAACAATGCCAGGTACGCCACCACTTTTCTAGTACGCCTACTCATGGTTCTGCTCCTCCTATAAGTTGGTCCAATCTCCTGGGGAAACCCCTTGTCCGCTTATAAAATGAATAACATGCGCCGATAAACACCGGAAAACATGTAAGGAAAGGGAGATTTAGGAAGGGAAAAAATTTTATAATTCTTTATGAGTGAGGGTAGTATATCAAATTAAATTTCATAATGCAATACTTCCCATGGAAAAAAGCTCAAAAATTTTGCTAAAATGCCCTGGATTCGCGGATAATTGTCAAAACATTCACGAAGAAGTCAAAGCACCACATTTATTGCAAAAACCTAGTCCCTATGCACTCCGTCTAAGCCAATTCCCTGCTAATTTTAAAAATTTACCTGGGCTTTCTGGCGATAAAAACCCGCTCGTCTACAATTGAGCATATAAAAAGGACCTTAAGTTTGTTTAAGAGCAAGAAAAACGCCGCCACCTAAGTGGACGGCGCTCAGCCTGTCAAAAAAGGTCCGCTATGGCTGGCCTTTTTGATATATTTATGATATAATAATGTTAGGTGATGAGAGATGATCGTACGGGAGAAAAACAAGCGTGACGCGGTAGAAATCGTAAG
>WQXF01000074.1 GCA_009784985.1 Clostridia bacterium
GGGATTCTTCCACTGTTTGCGCCTTGGCCGAGCCGCCAACAATCAATGTGATGGCCAACAAAGAAACCGCGGGAGAGACCACCAGCATCATCACAAGCCAGCTAATATCGGGAAGAAGCAAGCTGCCGGTGGTGAGCACGACTTGTACTTCTACTACAAGCAGCATCACGAAAAAAGAAGAAAACGATACGACCATGCTCAGCAAAAACGAGGCCCATACTTTCGACTGAAATATCTTTTTGAGCAAAAGGGGGCAATACAGCAGGGTCTCCAAAGTCCGCTTTTCTTTTTCGCCCACAAAGGAGCTTGCAGCCATAATCGACGCCGCCATGATGGGGATCATTGTAAAAAAGATGGGCATGATGTTGTTGAGCACAAGCATGATCAATGTGCGGTTTAGCGTATCCCCACGCTTGCCGATGGGCAGCAGGTTAATTAGCATTTGGAACGATCCCATTTCTTCCAGGGCAAAATGAATCCCTAAAATAAACACGGTGGGAAGGAATACAGTAAACATAAAGGGCACTACGATCAAAGCGGGGAGCAGGCGTTTGTTGGAGACTACACTCCTAAAGTCCTTTTTGATGATGGCGGCTTGCATGGCGTTAATCATTTTGCTTCCCCCTTTTTCTCCAGCAAAGCGAAGTATATCTCTTCTAGTGACAGCCTTCGGGCCGATACATGGTACACGCTGCCGCCCTCGTCCACAATGCGTTTTACAACAAGGGGGATTTCATCTTCTGACTGCACGTTGATTTCGTATTGCTGTTCCCCGGTTTTGATGCTGACGGTCATTCCGGAAAAAACAAGGGAACGAAGCGCTTCAATGCTTCCCGCCGCAAGCAGGACGCCTTCGTCAATCAGCCCGTAGGAGCTGCAAATCTCCTGTGCGTAACGCAACTGGTGGGTGCATAAAAAGATGGTGGCGCCGTCGTTTTTTGCCAGGCTCTTGATCATGTGGTTTACACTTAGCACACTTTCGGGATCCAGGCCCGAAGTCGGCTCATCTAAAAAAAGAATTTTGGGTTGATGGATCATTGCCCGTGCCAGCGAGAGCCGCTGCCGCATGCCCGTAGAATAGGCGGCCAGCTTCCGGTCTTTTGCGTCCATCAGGTCTAATTCACTTAACAAAGCAAGCGCGCGATCCTTGCTTTGGGCGGGGGATACACCAAACAGTGCGCCGTAAAAAAGCAGGTTTTGCAAGCCGGTCATGTTGTCATACATTTGCGCGTGTTCTGTTACCACCCCGGAGATGGCATGGATTTGTTCGGGTTTGGCCGAAGGGTCCATGTCAAATACCCGGCATGATCCTCCCGTGGGGGACAACATGCCGTTCAGCAGCTTAACGGTGGTGGTTTTTCCTGATCCGTTGGGGCCTAAAAAGCCAAAAACTTCGCCCTGATCCAAGGAAAAGCCGATACTTTTGACGGCTTCTTTGCCGCTGGCATATGTTTTGGATAGGTTTTCTGCGATGACTGCTTTCATTCCTCATCCCTCCCTGCTATAGCCATTATATAGCAGATCGCCATATTGCGCAAGTGGCAACCTTTACGGTATAATGAAAAAGTAAAGCATTTAATTTTTTCTTGAAGCCTCGTCATTTGCAGGACGCCCTGCAGAATCCCTCCACCGCTGCGGCGGTCCCCCTCCCTTTAACAAGGGAGGTAAGGGGAAAAAACGCGAGGTTCGAGAAAAATCCTTATCCCTCTTGTCAAAGGGGGGAGGGCCACCGCAGTGGCGGGGGGATTCCCAAGTGGCGATGTATATGCACTTACTTATGAGTTGAGAAAAATGCAACAGGAGGCCCGCCTTTGACCTACAAATATGTCGTATCCGACCTGGACGGAACCCTTCTGAACGAACAAGGGGAACTTTCGCCGTACACGCTGGAGGTGCTGGGCCGCCTGCAAGATGCGGGCGTGGGGTTGATTGTGGCCTCGGGCCGGGTTACGGCTTCGGTATTGCCTTTGGCACGGGCCATTGGAACCGAGCTGCCCATCATCACAGGAAACGGCGCGGTGATCGCCGACGGCCGTACCGGCGCTCCACTCATTGCCCAGTGTTTACCTCAAGAAGATGCTGTGGAAGCCGCACTGGCATTAGAAGCCGAGGGCCATTACTTTCACAGCTATAGCCCGGAGCCGGATAAGCCCTTTTATTGTTCCGCAACTTGTGAGGACAGCGCCATATACAGCCGGGCTGTGAGCATGGAGGCCCAGACCGTGGGCAAGCTATCTGATTTTTTGAATAAGCCGCAAGCTGCCACCCCTAAGCTGCTGGCTGTCGTAGACGCCGAAGTAATGCCCGGCCTGCGCGACAGGCTCCGCGACCGTTTTGCCGGGCGGCTCACCGTAACCAACTCCACGCCCCATTTGATCGAGATTACACGGCATGGCGTCAACAAGGGTGCGGCCCTGCTTGCGTTGTGCACGCGGCTGGGTGTGGAGCCCGCCCGGTGCATTGCCTTTGGCGACGGTGGCAACGATAAGTCTTTGTTGGCGGTGGCCGGGTTGGGCATAGCGGTAAAAAACGCGCAGCCCTCGCTGCTAGCCATGGCCGCCAAGGTGTGCGGCTCTAACGAAGAGGATGGGGTGGCCCGGTATTTGGCCCAGTGGTTGCTAGGCGACAGGGAGGAAAGAGCATGATATCCGCCCAAGACTTTATGGAGACCCTGGAACTCCAAGTGCTGGTGCCCGGCGTCCGCACGGAGTGGGATGTGCGCACCACCGACCTCAACCGGCCCGGCTTGCAGTTTGTGGGCTATTATGATTACTTTGCCTACGAGCGGCCCCAGGTGGTGGGCAAGGCGGAGATGTCGTACCTGCAATCCCTGGGTCCGGAGATCCAGCGTGAGCGGCTCACCAAGTATTTTTCGTACGATATGCCCTGCGTGGTGATCACCCGCAGCATGCCTTGCCCGGAAGTGCTGGCCGAGCTGGCCCAGGCGCGCAACGTGCCGGTGTACCAAGCCAGCGTGGTGACCACCCGGTTTTTTGTGAGCGCCATCAATTTTTTGAGCTCCCGGCTGGCCCCCCGGGTCACCCGGCATGGGGTGCTGGTGGATGTGTATGGCGTAGGCGTGCTGATCACGGGTGAATCCGGCGTGGGCAAAAGCGAGGCTGCGTTAGAGCTGGTGAAGCGCGGCCATCAGCTGGTGGCCGACGACGTGGTGGACATCTGCCGCGTGGCCGAGAACCGGCTGGTGGGCGAGGCGCCGGAGATGGTGCGGCACTTTATGGAGATCCGTGGCCTAGGCATCATCGACATCCGCGCCATGTACGGCGTGGGCGCCGTTGTTCCCACCAAGTCCATCGACATTGTGATCCATTTGGAGTTATGGCGCGACCACAAGGAGTATGATCGGCTGGGCCTTTCCGAAGAGTACATCACCATACTGGGCGTAAAGCTGCCCTACATCGTGATGCCGGTGCGCCCCGGCCGCAACCTGGCCATCATTATTGAAGTAGCGGCCCGAAACTGGCGGCTCAAGCGTATGGGCTACAACGCCGCCGCCGAGCTGGACAGCCGCCTTACCGAGATGCTGCAGCGCTCCCGTGAGGAGGAGCAATCAACAAGCACATAGGAGGCCAAACATGGTTTACATCGGCATCGACCTAGGGGGAACCAACATCGCCGTGGGCGTGGTAGATGAAAACGGCAAGATATTGCACAAGGGCTCCAGGCCTACCTTGGTGGAGCGGGGATACGGTCCCGTGATCGCCGATATGGCCGCCGAATCGCTGAAGGTGTTGGGGGAATCCGGCTACACCTTGGACGATGTGGCCGCCATTGGCGTGGGCGTGCCCGGCGTGGCCGATCCGGATACCGGCCGCATCCCCTTTTGCACCAATTTGGCTTGGCATGACGTGCCCTTTTGGGCGGAGTTCCAGCAACATATCAACAAGCCCCTGTACGTGGAAAACGACGCCACCGTGGCCGGGCTGGCCGAATCTGTATCCGGCATCAGCGCCGGTGCAAACAGCAGCGTGTTCCTTACCTTGGGCACCGGGCTGGGCGGCGGCATCATAATCGATGGCAAACCCTACAGCGGGCATCACCATGTGGGTTCGGAGCTGGGGCATATCATCATCGAAATGGACGGTGAGTTGTGCACCTGCGGCCAACGGGGTTGCTTTGAGCGTTATGGCTCCGCTACGGCGCTGATCCGTGATGGCCGCCGCGCCCTGGATCACACCCCGGATTCCTTGATCGGCCAGCTTTGCGGCGGCGATCCGGCCAAAATCAACGCCAAAATCGTGATCGACGCCGCCCGCCAGGCCGATCCCGCCGCTACCAAGGTATTCCGCCGTTACGCGCGTTCCCTGGCCGTGGGTATCGTGTCTATCATCAACTTTATCGATCCTCAGGTGGTGGTGCTGGGTGGCGGCGTGTCTTTGGCGGGGGACTTTTTGCTCGATGCCGTAAAAGAAGCGCTTAAGCCCATGGTGTTCTTTAAGTCCTTGCCCTACGCCGATATCAAGCTGGCCATGCTGGGGCCCGACGCCGGCATCATCGGCGCGGCCATGCTGGGAAGGTGACCGTGTTGCGCTTTGGCCCGGCGGGTAATTCCGAATCTTTTTATGCCCAGGGGTACAAACATACGGATCAGGCCCCGGCTTGGCTCCAGGCCATGGGCCTCAATGCCATGGAATACCCGGCGGGGCGCGGTGTGAGCCTCAAAGAAGAAACCGCCCTTCGCATTGGCAAGGCGGCCCGGGCCCACGGCGTGGCGTTTAGCATCCACGCGCCCTATTATGTTAATTTCGCCAACCCCGATCCCGAGCGGTATCAGCGCAACAGCGGTTATATACTGGACAGCGCCCGCGCGGTGCGTTTTTTGGGCGGCGACCGGGTGGTGGTGCACGTGGGCAGTTGCGCCAAGTTGGATCCCAAAGAGGCTTTAGCCAACGTATTGGATGGTTTGCGCCGCGTGCGCCAAGATTTGACCGGCGCCGGATTCGGCGATATACACCTATGCCCCGAGACCATGGGCAGAGACAGCCAGATCGGCGATTTGGACGATATATTGCGTATCTGCGAGCAAGACGAAACCTTTGTGCCCACCATCGACTTTGCCCACCTCCACGCCCGCAGCCGCGGCGGTTTGCGTATAACCGAGGATTTTGACGCTATTTTGAATCGTGTGATCGAAGTGCTGGGGGAGGAACGCGCCCGGAGTTTCCACGCCCACTTTTGCCGCATTGAGTACAATCAAAGCGGCGAAAAGCGGCACCGAACCTTTGCGGACACCCAGTTTGGGCCAGATTTTGCGTTGCTTGCGCCCCTGCTGGCCGATGAGAAGTGGACGCCCAGGATTATCTGCGAGTCGGCGGGTACGCAGGCGGAGGATGCTTGTGTGATGCGGGATATGGTGGGGGAGGCGCGGAAGATATAGCCATGCTAGGGTTTCGCGTGAGATAGAATCGTGCCCTGCTCTACCTCATCAGCTTGGATATAGCCGCTGACGCCCTCTACATCCATTTCCCAGCCGATCTCTTGGCGGGGTACCATCACGTACAGCCAACCGTTGTCGCATTCCATCATCACGTGCATCAGCGTGCCTTTGGGCAGTTCCATGACGCTTTCCGCCTGCGGGTTTGGGCTGATCCGCAGGATTCGCGCCTCTGTGGTCCGTGCCATAGGGAGTGGCGCGCTCCACATCATGGATTCGCTAATATTGCGAAGGCCTGTGCCGTCGGGAAATCTGAGATATACACCGGAAATCCAGCCTTCCTCTCGTCCCAGGCGCACGTGGTACCAGGGCGTATTTTCGCCCCTTCTCGGCCTTAGTGCATGGTACCAGGGCCTATCGGCGCTTTTTTGCCCCAGCACCTGCACCAGCGCACCAGATTGCACCCTGCCCAGGCTGCGGCTGCCTACGGTGGCCCTCGTTCGCAGATTCACAAGGCCAGAAGTCATGGCCAGATCTATGTCGTCAAAGCGTTCCCAGGATGCTTCGGCAATGCGCTTGGCCTCCTCTCCGCTGGTGGGAAAGTCCTTGATGCCATTCATGTGCTCAATCCACAGGGGCACATACGCGGGATAAAAAGGGGCGTCCCGGAGAGGGCTTGCCATCGGCAGATCGATCACTCGGAAGCCGTAATTTGAATACCTGTTTAAGATTGCGATTCCATTCCCCTCGGCGTCCACCGACTCATAGGCGTGGACATACCAAAGCGCCGCCAAATCGAATCCGTAACTCTCCATTCCGCCGTCATCCCGGGGATAGGTGACGGAAAAAAACTCGGAGCCTAAACCGTAACTGCCGGCCTGGCCAATATCCGAGAGGGTGATATAAAACTCTCGCCCCGGAAGCAGTGCTTTGGCTCCCAGGCGCGAAACAGTCCATTCTCTTTCTTCTTTTTCTACGCTTTCGTCACTTTCATCTTCTTCATCTTTTTCGTAATTTTCTGCTAGGCCTACTAAGATACGGTTGCCCTCCTCCTCCAGCGCCACCAACGCGATGGTGCCGCGCAGATGCCACAGGACGCCGCCCTCATTGATCCCATACTCCAGCATAGCCCCGCGATAGCATGGGAGGCTCTCGAAGCCGTTTGCATCCAACACCTGCCGAAGTTCCTGTGGCAGATCCTCCTCAAAGGCGGTGGCGCGATAGACGGGTTCTCTGCTGTTGTGCGCCTCCCAGGTTTTGGTTTCGGCCAAGGCGGCTACATGGAAAAAAGACAAAAATAGCGCCGTTAGGATAAAAACAAGCAGGGCTTTTTTCGGGGTGTTCATGCGTTTCTTCCTCCCTTCATACGTATGTTTTTGTGCTGGTTTTGCTAAAAATCGTTGACTTTCCCGCATTTGCTGGGGTATAATACAGAAGGAAGCGGATGGGCTTTAAGTGATTGTAGCCCGAGGCTAGATGCGGTTGCGGTGGCTCATCACCGTGGCCGCTTTCCGTATTTCAGCGATTAAGCGCGCAATAGCGTTAATCAACCCGATCAGGTCTCGCACTGAGGCCTCACCTCCTCTCCTCCATGATGGAAAAGAAATAGGTAAAGCCCATCCGCCGCAGCCTTGCGAATGGCTGCACAGACAGAATAAAGCAAAATTCGACAGATGTAAATCCCTATTTTGTTCTATCGCCCCAAGGAAAAACTTGTACCACGCGCCCCGGTATGATAGAATAAGCCGTACATTACGAAACCATGGAGGAAAACGGCATGAATACGCGTACCAAGGCGTTGCTAAACCGCCTGCCAGGTGGAGCGCAGGCCGCGTTGATCCACAATCCATCCAATATGCGGTATTTAGGCGGGTACACTGGCGAGGGCCTGCTGCTTATTTCCCCGGCAATCTGCGCCGTTGTAACGGATTTCCGTTACATCGAGCAGGCAAACATGGAAGCGCCCGGTTATGCCGTGCATCAAACATCCTCGCCCACCACCCACAATGTGGTGGCCTTTGGATTGCTTAAAGAGGCGGGTGTAACCAACGTTGCCATAGAAGAAGACACCGTGACCCACGCCCAGTACAAGGCCCTTGTGGCCGCCATGCCGGGCATCAATTTTGTGGCCTTGGATAACGTGCCCGAAGCGCTGCGCCGTGTGAAGGACGAGGGGGAGATCGCGGCCCTTGAGCAGGCCAATGGCATCACCGCAAAAGCCTTTGATTATATCTGCGGCTTTATCCGCCCCGGCGTCACCGAAAAACAGATTGCCATGGAGCTGGAGCGCTGGGTGCAGGAAAACGGCGCGGATTCCGCGGCATTTCCCATTATCGTGGCTTCCGGGCCAAACGGTTCGCTGTGCCACGCAACGCCTGGGCCCCGCGCTGTGCAGGCAGGGGATTTGATCACCGTGGACTTTGGCGCGTGCGTAAATGGCTACCGTGCCGACATGACGCGTACCGTGGCCTTGGGGTCGATTTCTGCCGAACAGCGCCATATTTACGATACGGTGCAGGAGGCCCAAAAGCGCGCTCTGGCCGCAGTGAAACCTGGCGCGTTATGCAAAGAAGTAGACGCCGTGGCCCGGGATTATATCGACGCGGTCGGGTACAAGGGCCGGTTCGGCCACGGGCTGGGGCATGCCACCGGCTTGGACATCCACGAGGAGCCCCGCTTTAACACCACCTCCACCGGCGTGCTGGAGGCGGGCATGACCATGACCGTGGAGCCCGGCGTGTACCTGCCGGGTGTGGGCGGCGTGCGCATTGAGGATAGCATACTGGTAACCCGCGATGGATGCAAGGTTTTGACACCGGCCACAAAAGAATTAGTAACAATACCAGTAGGATAACGCAAAGAATATGTGGAGGGATTGCCAATGGTTACCGCAGGCGATTTTCGTAAGGGATTAACCGTCGAGTGGGAAAACGGCGTGTGGGTTATCGTGGATTTTCAGCATGTAAAGCCGGGCAAGGGCGCCGCTTTTGTGCGCACAAAAATCAAAAACATCATGACCGGTGCGGTGGTTGAGCGCACCTTTAACCCCACCGACAAGATGCCCCGGGCGATTATCGAAACCAAAGAGATGAACTATCTGTACAAAGATGGCGATCTGTACTACTTTATGGATACGGAAACCTACGAGCAGCTTCCCCTGAATCATGACCAAGTGGAAGATGCCATCCCCTACGTAAAGGAAAACACCACGGTGCAGGTGCGGTTCTTTAAGGGCAGCGCCTTCTCGGTAGAGGCCCCCAACTTTGTGACCCTGGAGGTCACCAATACCGAACCTGGCTTTAAGGGCGATACCACCTCCAACACCTATAAGCCCGCCACGCTGGAGACCGGGCTGGAGGTTTCGGTTCCGCTGTTTATCAACATTGGCGAGTTGATCCGTGTGGATACCCGGAGCGGCGAATACATGGAGCGCGCCTGACATCATTGCATAAAGGAGAAATAGACATGAACTCAATGACCGATCAGGTGGCTTATTTAAAGGGTTTGGCCGATGGCTTAAACATCACCGATGCCGATAACACCGGCAAACTGTTGCTGGCGATCATCGACACGCTGGATGCCATCGCCTCGGCGGTTTCCAAGGTAGAAATCGCCCAGAAAGAGTTGGATGACTACGTGGAAGATATCGACGAGGATCTCTCCGGCATCGAAGAGATATTGTTTGGCGACGACGATGAGGATGATGATGACGACGATGACGACGATGACGACGACGAGGACGATGGCCTGATCGAATACGATTGCCCCCACTGTGATACCACCGTGTTTTTTGACGAGGAGGCCTTCTCGCTGGAGGAAGAGCACAGATGCCCCCGCTGCGACAAGGCCATCTTTGGCGAGGGCGATGATGAGGACGAAGACGACGAGTAAGGCCTAAATACAAAACGCGGCATATAATGGAACGGACTTAATGTTGTTTTCAAAGCCAAAGTTTCTGCCTGAAATGCGGATAGAGTAAGCCGGCTTGTACTTGCCCACAAATATGCCAAGGCTTTTGGATTTGGTACGGACGCCGGTTTTTGCCTCTATGGCAACGATATCGTTCCCTTTTTGTAAAACAAAATCCAGCTCGGCTTTGCCCTCTGTTGTCCAGTAGTGCAGGGGGTATTGCTTGGCGGCAAAAACCTGGGCCACATAGTTTTCTGTAAGGGCGCCCAGGAAGGTATTGTCCGTTGTGCCCGCCGCCAAAATGGTTTGTTGAGAGATGCCGCTTTTGATGGTTAACAAACCCACGTCGCTCATGTACAGCTTAAAGCTGGCAAGGTCGCTGTATGCCGAAACCGGCATGAATCCATGTTCGATCCGGACACATTTGAGCACCACGCCCGCAAAGTGCAGCCAATCAATGGCCGAGCCGAAAATGGTTGAGGTGCCGCCCCGCTGTGCCAGCTTATATTGAAACTTTTTGTTCTCTTTGGCAAGTTGAACCGGGATGGAGTTGTAGGCCGCGCGGATTTTTACGCTCTCGCTGTTGGAGGCATACTTGGCCATGTCCGCGATATAATCGTTTACGATTCTGTTTTGCGCATCCGGCACGGGGAGCAGGCTGCTGCTTTCCACATAGGTGAGTACTGCCCGCGGCATTCCGCCAATAATCAAGTAGAGTTTGTGCAAATCCAACGCCTTCTGGTGCAAGGCGGCTGGCAATGCTTCGTTGGTTTCAAAGGCCTGTTTGATTTCTTCACAAAGCAGTTCCTGACCTAACGCCCACAGGAATTCTTCAAAATCAAGGGGGAACAGTGTTCTGGAATCTACATTGCCAACGGGGAAAGAGTATTGCTCCCGGTTGATTGCTACCCCTAAAAGGCTGCCGGCACAGGCGATGTGGTGTTCCGGCATGTTTTCATTAAAGTATTTTAGCGAAGTGAGCGCCCGTTCGCAAGTTTGTATTTCATCAAATACAATCAGGGTTTCGCCGGGTATGATTCGCTGGCGTACCTCGGTTTCTAAAAAACGAATGATGCGCTCCGGCTCGATGTTTTCGGCAAAATAAGAGCTGACGGACCGGTTGGTTTCCAAATTCACATAGGCCACGTTTTTGTAATGCTGGACCCCAAATTCGGTTAGGGTATAGGTTTTGCCCACCTGCCTGGCGCCGTAAAGCAGCAGTGGCATGCGGTTTTTGAGCTGATTTTTCCACACAATTAGTTTGTTTGTGATTTTTCGCTTCATACTATAATTAGGAAGCCTTTCTAAGTTGATGGGCTTATTACAGCATATCGGCATCGTTAAGTCAAGAAAAATCAAAAATATATGACTTTTCTGCACTTAAAAATCAAAAACAATCTTCAAAGCAAATATCTTGACAAGAGCCCCAAAAACCTTTATACTTTCACAAAACCAAAAAAAAAGGGAGGATATTATGAAGAATCGCAGTATTCTGGCATTCCTTGTTGTTGCAATCATGTTATTCGCCATGGTAGGCAACGTTGCAAGCGCAGAGGTATTCCCGGGCAAAATCGCTATCTTCTCCAGCCCCATTGACCAGAACGAGGAAGAGTATCGCGCTGCCGAGCAGATCGTCGCCAAGTACGGCGCCGACAAGATCCTGCACGCCACCTATCCGGCCAACTTTATGGCGGAGGCCGAGCAGATCGTTACCACCATGCTGACCCTCGGCTCCGATCCCGATGTAGGTGTCATCGTGATCAACCAGGCCGTGCCCGGCATGCTCAATGCCGTGGACAAGCTCAAGGAGATCCGGGACGATATCTTTATCGTTTTCGGCAATCCCCAAGAGAACGCCCCTGACATCTCCGCCCGCGTCAATCTGGCCCTGAACCCCAACACCCCCGCCCGTGGTTTTACTGCGGTTCAAACAGCTTATGATATGGGCGCCAAGACGTTCATTCACTACAGCTTCCCGCGCCACATGTCCCAGCCCATGAACGCTGCCCGCATGGACAACATGGCCGCAAAGTGCGCTGAGTTGGGTATGAAGTTCTTTACGTTTACCGCTCCCGATCCCACGGCTGAAGGTGGCCTTGCCGCTACCCAGCAGTACATGTACGAAGACATTCCCAAGATCATTCAGTATTACGGCGAAGATACCGTGATTTTCTCCACCAACTGTGGCATGCAGACGCCCCTGATTACCTCGGTGGTAGACCTGGGCGCTATGTACGCCGAGCCCTGCTGCGCGTCTCCGCTGCACGGGTTCCCCATCGCCCTGGGCATTGAAGTTGAGCTTGGAAACGTCGATCTGAACTGGGTCATCGACGAGACCAGCCGCATCCTGGCCGAAAAGGACATGACGGGCCGTATGGGCAACTGGCCGGTTCCCATGGCGTTCCTGTACACCCACGTGGGCGTTGAGTACGGCATCCGCTATCTCAACGGCGAAGTGGCTTTCGACACCGTTGACCGGGACGTGCTGTCCGAGTGCGTTTCCAACTACATCATGGAAGCGGTCGGCAGGGAAGTAGAAGTTTCCCTTAAGTCTTATCACGAGCCCTTTGGCGCCACCGAGAACTTTGATGTGGAGCTGGACAACTTCATCTGGATCCTCGTGGAGAGCATCATCTATTAATCAGACCTAGGCTTAAGCGGAGCCTGGAACCTGGCCCCTAGAAAGACCTATTCTAGGCAAAGGGTTTCAGGCTCCGACTAATATCAGGATTTAAGGTGGTTTTCAATGCAAAACCTATTGTCATTTAAGAATATAACCAAGCGCTACGAAAGCACGGTTTTAAAAGATGTCTCCTTTGACATCCGCGCCGGTGAAATCCATGCCCTTGTAGGCGAAAACGGCGCAGGCAAGTCCACCCTTATGAATATACTCTTTGGCATGCCCCTGATCCATAATAGCGGCGGTTTTGACGGCGTTATGGAGTTTGACGGCGTACCCGTTGACATCCGCTCCCCTTACCAGGCCATGGAGCTGGGCATCGGGATGGTGCATCAGGAGTTGATGCTTTTGCCTGGTTTTACGGTGACAGAAAACGTAAAAATTAACCGGGAAATCATGAAGGATTCCTCCTTCAACAAGATAACCAGTAAACTTTTTGGCAGCCGTGTCCAAACCCTGGATCGCAAGGCCATGCGCGCGGACACACAAAAAGCGATATCCTCCTTGGGGATTGGCATCGAAGAGTTCGCTATGGTGAAAGGCATGCCCATCGGCCATATGCAATTTGTAGAAATTGCCAGGGAGATAGACAAAACCAACGTCCGCCTCCTTGTGCTGGATGAACCAACCGCCGTGCTTACCGAAACCGAGGCGGAGACGCTGGTCGCCGCCATGAGCGGTTTGGCAAAGAGCGGCATTTCCATCGTCTTTATCAGCCACAGGCTCGACGAAATCGTTGCCGCTTCAGACCGGGTCACCGTATTGCGGGATGGCGAGCTGATCGTGACCAAAGACACAAGGGACACCACCGTGCCCGAATTGGCTGAGCTGATGGTTGGCCGGGAGGTTTCTATTGATAGGGAAATAAGCGCCCGTGCCGGTTCCGGCGATATTATACTGACTGTTCAAAACCTGGAAGTCGCTATGCCCGGCGAGCGGGTGAATGGTATTGACCTTGAGGTTAGGAAAGGTGAAATACTGGGGATCGGCGGCCTTGCCGGGCAGGGCAAGCTGGGCATTGCAAATGGCGTGATCGGCCTGTATCCAGCCAAGGGTGAGGTTGTATTTGAAGGAAAGAAATTGCCTTTGGGCAATGCCAAAACCGCCCTGGACGCCGGTATCGCCTTTGTATCCGAAGACCGCAAGGGCGTTGGCCTCTTGCTGGAAGAGCCGATCGAGTTTAACATCGCCTTCACCGCCATGCAGATACACAATGAGTTCCTGCGCAAAGTGGGCCCCTTTAGGTTTTACGACCAGCAATCCGCCAAGCGCCACGCCAATGCCATGATTAAAGACTTGGATATCCGCTGCACATCGTCTATGCAGCATGTGGGCGGGTTGTCCGGCGGCAATCAGCAAAAGGTGTGCTTGGGCAGGGCGCTCACACAAAAACCCAAGCTTCTTTTTGTGTCCGAGCCCACCCGGGGCATCGACATCGGCGCCAAAAAACTGATTTTAGACCTTTTGCTCAAGCTGGCCGAAGAAGGCATGACCATTGTCATGACCTCTTCAGAGCTTGCTGAGTTACGCTCTATTTGCGACCGCATCGTCATCATTTGCGAGGGCAAGGTGGCAGGCACATTAAGCCCCGACGCCCCTGCCGCAGACTTTGGCCTGATGATGTCCGGCGCCACAAATCATGCTAAGGGGGCTGTGTGATGGAAGCGGTAAACGAAAAAAGCGGATTTAC
>WQXF01000075.1 GCA_009784985.1 Clostridia bacterium
ATCTGCCGCCCGAGTGCATCTCGTCCACAAACCCAAGGGGCGCGTTGATGGTATCCCGCTCACCAAATAATTCGCCCAATCCCAAATCCATTTTAAGATAGGTAAAGCACCTGTCCATGCGCGCTTTGAGCGCCTTGCTCATGTCGGCGCCGGTATGTTTTCCGTCTACATCCGTATCGCAGTAAATACGAATCTTCTCACGAAGCTTGCCGCCAAGCATTTGATCCACCGGCACACCGTAAGCCTTGCCCGCCAAATCCCACAGCGCTACCTCCACCCCGCAAACGCCGCCGGCCTGCCGCCCGTGATGGCCAAATTGTTTGATCCGGCGGAACAGGCGGTCCACATCGCAGGGGTTTTCGCCCAGGATCCGGTCTTTGAGCATTTCGGCGTATACCCGGTGTGCGCCGTCGCGCACTTCACCCAGGCCCACAAGCCCCTGGTTGGTGTAGATTTTGAGCAAGGTGCAAGGCATGGGCGCGCCCACAATATCGGTAAAGCGCATGTCGGTGATACGTAATTCGCTGGGCCGGGAATGGGTGTTTACGTGATCGAGGGTTTGCGCGAAGGTTTGTTCGAGGCGGGTATCCATGATGGCGTCCTCCCGTCTTTTTCGTGTGATCAAAAAGCCAAAAGCCGCAGGGGGGAACCCCTGCGGCTTTCATGATTCGACGTGTAAATGTGAATCCCTTTAATTATTTTGTCTCTTCCAGCCAAGCAGCGTAGTCGGCCTGCACGGCGGCAAAGAACTCGCGGAAACCGGCCGCTTCAGCGGCGGCAACGATGGCGGCAAGGCCTTCGTCCACATCAACGGCGCCTACACGCAGGGGAATCTGGTACTCTTCCAGCGCGTTGTTGATGGCGGTGACGGTGTCCAGCCAATCCGCGGTGTCAAAGCGGTAGCCGTTGGCCACGTGGGACGGCACTTCCTTGGTGGCGCGGAGCAGGTCATACTTGTCCAGGGGCTCGTGGTCGGCCAGGTAGATGCTAAAGAAGTCGCCGATCATCCAGCCGTTCATGGCGGGGGTCCAGCCGTTGCCTTCAATGGCTTTTACCAGCTTCACCGGCTCTTCTTGCACCACTTCGTAGGTCAGGCCTTCGATGCCCCATACCAGCAGGTTCACGATGTCCGGGTTGGTGTGCATCTCGTTGAGGAACATCATGGCACGGGCGGGATCATCCGACGTGCTGGCGATGGCGTACATGGAGCCGCCGGAGTGGTTGGTGGTGCCGATGAGCGGGAAGGTCTCCAGCTCGTCGTACTCGATGCCTTCGGTGATCATCTGGGACATGAGTTCCGTGGCCTTGCCCTTGCCAGGCTTCAGCGGCTGGGTGGTCAGGAAGAAGTCGCCCATCTGCAGGTACCTGTTGTTGTAGTCGTGGTCCGCAGTGATGGCGTCTGCCGGGATGAAGCCCCGCTCATACAGTTCGCGGGCCGCCCGCAGCTCTTCGATGTAGTATTCGGTTTCCCAAGCAAAACGCAGCTCAGGATCGTTGTTTTCCATGTCGATCCAGCCGAGGTCACCGGGGATGTAGGAAACCCAATTCAGGTGATACCAGTTGCCGTCGGCCAGCACGGGGATGACGTCGGGCTCGTTCTCGGCGATGATCTCCAGGAAGGGAATCCAATCCCGATAGGATGTCCAGCTGGGATCCGGCACCAAGTCGTACTTGTCGGCCAGGGTCTTGTTGTACAGGAAGCCGCCGTTTACGGCCATTTCCTTGTTGGTGGGGATGCCGTAGTTGACGCCCCGAACCTGGGTGCCTTCGATAAAGGCGTCACCTAGCTTGCCGGGCACTTCCGGCGCAAACTCGGCGATCAGATCGTTCAGGGGCAGGAAGTAATTGTTGGCGATGCCTTCCATGTACTGCCACCAGTCGGCGGTGAACAGAAGGTCAACTTTCTCGCCAGCGTTCAGCAGGCTGACCTGGGTCCACCAGTCGCCCCAGGGGATCTGGGTGATGTTGATCGTTGCGTTGAATTTGGGCTGGATGATCTCGTTGATCGCCTGCTCAACCAACGCCCGCTCAGCGGACACACCGTTGGTCAGCGTCCAGAACTCGATGACATAGGGGTCGAGCTCATCGGCTGTGCTTCCCGCAAAGGGGATGGCGGCCAGCAACATGATGGTTGCTACCGCAAGCGCCAGGGTCTTTCTCATGTGATTACCCTCCTACAATTTGTTTTTTATATCCACGCGGGACTATCCGCGCGTGATATCTATTTGAATGCTTACTCTTTGATGGCTCCAATCGTTAGGCCGCGGATAAAGTATTTTTGGAAGAAAGGGTAGGCCAGCACGATGGGGCCGATGGTTACGATACACATGGCCATACGGAAGGATTCGTTGGGCAGGCTTCTCAGGTCGATGCTGCCGCCGGCCGCGCCGATCTTAAACGCCATTTCCCGGAGCATGGTGATGGAGTTAAGGGTTTGTTGGATCAGGCGCTGCAGGTTGTACAGCTCCGTATCACGGATGTAGAGCAGGTTTAAGAAAAAGTCGTTCCATATGCCGATGGTAGAGAACAGGGCCACCGTGGCGATGCCCGGCAAGGACAGGGGCAACACGATGCGCAAAAGCGTGTACCACTCCCCGGCGCCGTCAATCTTGGCGGATTCGATCAGGGATTCGGGTATCTGGGTCCTATAAAAGGTGCGCATTACGATCACCCAAAAGGCATTGAACCCCATGGGCAGGATCATGGCCCAAATGTTGTCGCGGAAGCTGAGCAAGTTGGTGTTGACCACAAAGGAGGCCACAAGCCCGCCGCCAAAGAGCATGGTAAAGAACAGAAAGAACATAAAGAACTTGCGGAACTTAAACGTAGGGCGGGACAGGGGGTATGCGTACAGGCACACCGTTACCACGCACATGGCCATGCCTATTAGGGTGGTAAAAAGCGTGACGCCATAGGCGGTGGCAATCGTGGTGCCGTCTTTAAACAGCATGTCGTACGATTGAAACGAAAGTTCCCTGGGGATCAGGCTGTAGCCAAACCGCATGATCGACTCTTCCGATGAGATGGAAATGCTAAAAATAATCAGGATGGGAATGATGCAGGCTGCCGCGTACAGGAAAAACAGCCCGTTTAGAATGGTATTTGACAGGGGCGAGAATTGATTGGGCTCGCGCCGCCTGAACCATAGACGCATTGGAATCATGCCGCGCCTCCTTCTACAACAATGTGTTGTCCGGGCTGATTTTGCTTACGATCCAGTTGGTTAGCAGGATCAATACAAATCCTACAACCGACTGGTACAGGGCCACGGCGGCCACCATGCCGATGTTGATCGTGCCCTTGCTTAAGGCCTCATACACATAGACGTCGATAACCATACTTACGTTTTTAAGCAGGCCGCTGCCTTGCTTGAGCAAATAGAACATACCAAAGTCCGCGTAGAATATGCGACCGATGTTTAGGATCGTAAGCAGGATGGCCGTGGGTTTGAGCAGGGGCAGGGTGATGTGCCATATCTGCCTGGCCCGGCCCGCGCCGTCGATGGATGCAGCTTCAAACAGCGCCGCGTCCATACCTACAATCGTGGCCATATAGATGATGGAACCGTTGCCCGCGTACTTCCATAGATTAGCGATCACAAAGATAAAGGGCCAATATTGCGGGCTTGCGTACCAATTGATAGGATCCCGGCCCCAGGAACGCAACAGGGTGTTGATCACGCCGTGCCTGTCTTGCAGCAGGGCGTAGGTAAGATAACTTACCACCACCCACGAAAGGAAGAAGGGCAGGAAGTACATCGTTTGATAGACCTTGGCCGTTCTGCGGTTGGAAATTTCGGTGATGCCCACGGCGATGCCTACGGAGGCCAATAGGCCCAGCGCAATAAACGTTAGGTTGTACAGCACCGTATTGGTGGTCATGGTAAGGGCGTCGGGTGTGGCAAAGATAAAACGGAAGTTACCCATGCCCACCCAAGCGGACTTAAAGAAATTCTCAAATATGCTTTGGCCGTGGAGCTTTAGGTTTTTAAAGGAGAGCAGGATGCCCGGCATGGGCAGGTATGCAAAGATAATCAGGAACAAAACGCCGGGGGCCAGCATCATCAGCAGCGACATGTGGGATTTGAATTCGCCGGTGCGCACTTTGAGCCTTTCCAGCCCCGATCCCACGATGTTGAGCACGATGGCAAAAAACGATAACCCCAGGTAGAGCCAAAATCCCCAGAGCATTCGGGATCGGGTGGTTCTTTCAAACCACTCAAAATGGATCAGCGCCAAGGCGGCAAATGCGCCGGATAGTATAATAAATACCAAGGGATAAAACGGTTTCTTTGGAAGGAAAGAAAATAGGAACGCAAGCCCAAGCAAAACAACCGATATCAGCATAATTCCGTGGGGATCCAGGGCGAGCGCTTGCAAAGCAGGCTCCAATCCGGTGCTGGCAAACAGCACCTGATAGCCGGAGATCACGATGTTCTCTGCATCGCCTACCTTGTTTACCCATACCTGTGGCGCAAGCAGCAGGCTCGCTACGGCTATTAACAGCACGATTTGCAGGAGCCGCCAATAAAACTTGCTAGACGTTGGATCGGCCAAGGAGAACCACCCTCCTTTTGTTTAATAATAAGACAACACCGAACGTAGCATGGCATAGACCCTGTTTACAGTAACTTATGCCTAGGCCCGGAGCAAATGAACCGATTGTGTCAAATTTTGATTTTTGAATTATAGCATATGCACAATCATCTTGCAAGCATGTTTTACAAAAGTGCACGAAAAACATATTTTGGCGAGATTTCTAGGGCTTTACAAAGACAGTTGATTGCACCAAAAACACGTGGTATGATAAGGCTGAGAAATGGCTCGGAAAACGCTTTCTGTAGGGAGGTCGAGCATGAAGATCGTCATCATTGGTGCGGGCAGCCCATACTCGCCGGAGATCGTAAAGGAACTGTCGGTCCGGCGCGACCGATTGTTGGTGCGGGAGATTGCCCTGCATGACATCGACGCCCCGCGCCTGCAAATCATTTTCGACTTTTTGGTTCGTTACGCCCGTACGTTGAATATGACCCATGTGCGCTTTACCGCCCATACGGATTGGCATCAGGCGCTGTCGGGGGCGGACTATGTGATCACCCAATACCGGGTGGGGGGCAACAAGGCCCGGATCAAAGACGAGCGCATCCCTATAAAACACGGCTTCATCGGCCAGGAAACCACCGGCCCGGGAGGCATGATGAAGGCCCTGCGTACGATTCCGGTGGCCCTGTCCCTGGCCAAAGCCATGGAGAGTCATTGCCCCCGCGCCATGCTCATCAACTACACCAATCCGGCGGGCATGATTGCCGAGGCCCTTTCTACATACGCTTCCATTCGTTCCGTGGGCCTGTGCGCCGGGGGCATTCGCCCCGCCCAAGAAACCGCCCGGGTGACCGGCTGCGCGGAAGAGGCCGTGCGGTACGATTATTTTGGCCTTAACCATATGAACTTTGCCTACAACATCACGATCAATGGCGGCCCCTTGCCTGATGATACGCTGCAAAAAGTGCTGGAAAGCCGCTGGGACGAAGCCACGCCCCAGTGGATTCGGGCGTGTGGGTTATTCCCTTCCTCTTATATCCAATACTACTTCCGAACGGGCCGCATGTTCGATACGATGCAGGCCGCACCGGAAACCCGCGGCGAGCGGGCCCAAGCGTTAGAAAAAGTGATTCTTGACGCCTATGCCGATCCCGCCCGGGATCAGCCGCCCCCTGAGTTGCAGCTGCGGGGCGGCGGCGGTTATTCCCAGGTGGCGGTGGGCCTGTTGCAGGCCATTCAAAACAATGAGGACAAATGGATGGTGTGCAACGTGCCCAACCGGGGGGCCGTATCTTGTTTGCCCAACGACGCGGTGATCGAGGCCGGTTGCCTGGTGAACGGGGCCGGTATTGTGCCGTTGCCCCAGCCCAAATTTCCCAAGCAGGTGTGGGGATTGGTATGTGCTGTGAAAAACTACGAGCAATTGGCCGTGGAGGCCGCGGTAACCGGCGACCGGGATATCGCCCTGGCCGCCTTAGTGGCCCATCCCCTGGTGCGGGATGCCGACCGAGCATCCCCCCTGCTGGAGGAGATGCTGGAGGCCAACCGTGCCTACTTGCCGCAATTTTTTGAGGAGGGATGAGCCGTGCAAATAATCGTGGGCCTGGATCAGGGTTTTACCAAAACCCATGCTGTGGTTTGTGATTTGACGGGCAATCTGCTGGCTTTGGGGCAGGCCGAGGGCAGTTTGCACACCCAGCGGGGCATGGAGGAGGCGCTATTGCGCATGCGCCAGGCCGCTCAGCGGGCGCTGGACGCGGCAGGCGTTGGCTGGCCACAAGTGATCGCCATCTCCGGTGGGATCACGGGCATCGACTATCCCTATGAGCAAGAATTGCTCACCCGCGAGTTGCAAAAGCACTTTGGCGTAGATCAAGTATACGTACACAACGACTGCATCGGCGCCCTGTGGGGAGGCGTGTTTGCCGGGCCTGCCGTGGTATGCTGCGCGGGCACCGGGCTCAACCTGGGTGGCGTCAATCAGGGCGGCGATTGTTTGCAGTTGGGCAATTACGCCAACGGCCCCTATCAGGGCGCCAGTTCCATTGGCCAGAGCGCCCTGCAGGCGGTGTTTGACGCGCGCATCTACAAGGAGCCGCCCACGCATCTCACCCGGCTCTTTCTGGATCGGCTGGATTACGCCGATGTGGACGAGCTGCTGCTGCGCCGTTACCGCAAGGGCGAAGTGGTGGTGCAGGAGCTGTGCCCCCTGGTGTTTGAGGCGGCCGCCCAAGGGGATGCCGTGGCCGAGGGAATCCTAACCGAACACGCCCGCCACTGGGCCAAGCTGTCCGTATCGGTGATGCGTTTGCTGGACATCGACCCAACGGCCCCGGTGCGGGTGCTGCTCTCCGGCAGCGTGTTTAAGGGCAAGCCGGGCATCCCCAGGCAACACATAGAAACCATGCTGGCAGACATGGCGCCCGGCGCCAGGGTGGAACAGGCCCGCTACGAACCCATCGTGGGCGGCGCGGTGATGGGCCTATTTCGTTTAGGCGTTGGCGATTGGCAAAATAACGTGGCCCGCAGTGCCGAAAAACTCGGCCTACTAAGAGATTGGGAGAATTGGGGAGCAAACATATGATCAGCGTATACAACACGCCCCATGAACTGCATATTGCCGCGGCCTGGTTGTGGATCCGGGCTGCCCTCAAAGAAGGGGATGGGCTGATGGGCGTGGCCACCGGCGCCACCACCACGCCCATCCATCAGATGGTGGCAAGGATATACGCCGCCGCCCCCTTTGATACCCGGGCAATCCAACTCTGCGCGGTGGACGATTACGCGGGCATTGCGCCGGGCCATATCGCTTCCTGTTCGGAGCGGGTGCGCCGCCAGCTGGTGAACCCCCTGGGCTTAGAGGAGGATCAGGCGCTGCTGCCCGATGGTTTTACCGGCCAGGACGCCCCCCGGCGGTACGAGACCGAAATCAACCAACGGGGCGGCCTTCGTTTGCAGATGCTGGGCCTGGGAGAAGACGGGCATATTGGCTTTAACTATCCTGGTACACCCATGGGAAGCGGCGCATATCTGGCGCAACTGCCCCAATCCACCAAGGATACACTTCATCGTCTATATGGGCTACCCATGGATCAAATGCCCAGCCATGGGCTGACCCTGGGCATACGGAGCATCCTGATGAGTGAGCGTATCGTGATTGCCGTTACGGGCCCGCGTAAGGCGGCCATCGTGCGGGAAGCCATCTTAGGGCCGGTAAACGAGCAAGTGCCCGCCAGCGCGCTGCAACTGCACCGGGATGTGGCCTGGTTGCTGGACAAAGAAGCTGCGTCTAAGCTCTAGATACGAATCCCTCCACCGCTGCGGCGGTCCCCCTCCCTTTAACAAGGGAGGTAAGGGTTAGGAACGAGGAACTACGACAAAATCCCTTGCCCCCCTTGTCAAAGGGGGCCGAAGCGCCGTCGCGCCAGTGGCGTGATGAGACGGCGCGGAAGGCCAATGAGCCACAGAGCGCACAGCGCGACAATGGCGAATTGAGGAGAGGGCCACCGCAGTGGCGGGGGGATTCCCAAGCGACGGCTCGCAAAGAGGAGGAAAACACCATGAAAGACGTCACACGCATCGCCATCGTAGGCGCAGGGGTATGGGGGGAAACCCACGGGGCCATTTTTTGCGAGCATCCGGGGGCGGAGCTGGTTGCCATCTGCGACCGGGACATCAACCGCGCCCAGGCGCTGGCCCATCGTTGCGGCATCGGCAAAGCCTATGGTTCCGTGGACGAAATGCTGGCGGCGGATGGATTTGACGCCGTGTCCATCGTAACGCCGGATCACTTGCACGCGGATATTGCCGTGGACTGCGCCAACGCAGGCAAACATTTGTTAATTGAAAAACCCATCGCTACAACAGTGGCCGATGTGCACCGGATCGTAGATGCGGTACGCGCCAACGGCGTGCGTGCCATGGTGGATTTGCACAACCGGTGGAGCCCGCCTTTTGCCCAGGCCAAAGCCGAAATAGAGGCGGGCGCCCTCGGCGGGTTGCGCTCGGCCTACATCCGGCTCAACGATACCAAGTGGGTGGCCACGGACATGCTTCCCTGGGCGGCGGATTCGTCGATCCTGTGGTTCCTGGGCAGCCATAGCTTGGATACGCTGCAATGGCTGTTTGGGGATGTGGTGACCCGGGTGTATTGCGCCTCCAACCGGGGCGTGCTGGACAGCCTAGGCGTTGATACCGACGATGTGTTTTTATCCACCCTGGAGTTTCAAAACGGCGGAATCGCCCACATGGAAAACGGCTGGATCACACCCAACGCCAACCCCTGCGTCAACGACATCAAGTGCACCCTTACCGGTGAGAAGGGCATGGTGTCCATCGATGCCAGCCATCACAACCTGATCCAACTCTTTACCGATCATGGGGCCACCGTGCCAGACATCCTTGTGCGCAACAAAATCCATGGCCGTGTGAAGGGCTTTGCTTACGAAAGCATCCGAAGTTTTGTGGACAAGCTGCAGAGCAACGAGCCCTTTATCGTATCCATTGAGGAGGCGGCCCGCACGTCCATTGCCATTCTGGCGATCATGGAATCCGCCAAGACCCGTTCCCCGGTTGCGGTGGAATACGGCGATTTGTAAACGGCGTGTTTTTGTAGGGGCGGCCCTGTGTGGCCGCCCATCCGTCTCATGGGCGGTTGCGTTGCTTGAGGGCGACCACACAGGGTCGCCCCTACAGGTGTTTCGCAGCATTTACCGGTCTGGCCGTAACCTCGTAGGGGACGCCGCCCTCGGCGTCCCGCTGCTAGCAATAAAATCTGGGAGGAAAAAATCATGAGCAAGAAACTGATCCTGGGGTATGTGATGGACCGGGCGCTGCCAGGCTTCACAGCGGAAGACGGGCAAAAACTTACCCACATCAACCTAGCTTTTGGTGTACTTGACCAGGGGCTACTGGACATGAGCAGGCTGCCCCACATCACCGAGCTGCCCCGCATCCGCGACGAAAGCCCCCACCTGGGCGTGGTGCTCTCTGTGGGCGGCTGGGGAGCCGGAGGGTTTTCCAACATGGCCAAGACCGCCCAGGGCCGAAAGGCTTTTGCCGAAAGCTGCGCACGGGTAGCGGATCAATACCGGCTGGAGGGCATCGACATCGATTGGGAGTACCCCTGCGTCGACGCCGCCGAAATCGATGCGGATCCGGCGGACAAAGAGAACTTCACCCTGCTGCTCCAGGCACTGCGGGATGCGCTGGGGCCCGAGCGCATCGTATCCATTGCGGTTGGCGCAGGCACGTACTTTTGCGAAAATACCCAGATGGACCAGGTGGCGCGCATCTGTGATTATGTGCAG
The DNA here is from genome assembly GCA_009784985.1 of Clostridia bacterium. GTDB lineage: Bacteria > Bacillota > Clostridia > Christensenellales > Aristaeellaceae > WQXF01. Next base: position 9,851 of record WQXF01000075.1, read on the forward strand.
CTGATGACCTACGACATCCGTTCTGGGTTCTGCGACGAGGCCGGGCACCACGCCTGCCTGTTCACCGCCAAGGGCGACCGGTTCGACGGCAGCGCCCAATCCACGGTGGAAGACTTCGCCCGCCACGGTGTGCCCAAGGAGCGTATGATTTTGGGCGCGGCCTTTTATTCCCGCCGCTGGGAGGGTGTGCCCAACATAAACAACGGCTTGCATCAGCCGGCCAAAACCATGGGAATGGGCGGGGCAAACTACGGCGAGTTGGTAAACAAATACTTCAACAATCCTGCCTTTGTGCGCTATTGGGACGAACAAGCCCAGGCCCCCTGGCTGTTTGACGGCAGCACGTTTATCAGCTACGATGATCCCCAATCCTTGCGGGCCAAGTGCGATTACATCAAGCGCGAAAATTTACTCGGCATCATGTACTGGGAGCACGGATGCGATCCGACTCGGACGTTGCTAGGTGTGCTGGCCGAGGAGTTGATGAGTTAATAGTATATAGTAAATAGTTAAATAGAGGAAGAACGGCTGGCTTGTCGTTCTTCCTTTTATTCACTATAAACTAATACGATGTGTTTACTATTTGCCAATCGGTGCCACGACTTCGTTCAAGCCATATCGCTACGGGCAAATCACCGTCTTCCCCCTTAACCTGTATGACATACCTGGCGTTGCCGCCATGGGGGGAAGTGTTTAAACTGCCCTGCACCCAAAAGCCGTATCCGGTAATCTCGCCAACAGTATTTCTGATTTCTTCACTTGCCTCGATATAGGATATTGCCGTTTGGTAAGAGGCATCGTTTTTTATGATCATCGTTACCCCAAGAACCACAGAAGAAACAAAAAAGACAAACAACACTACGCCTACAGCAACAATCCTTGCCCGGCTGGTTTTCCGCGATATGTAATACACATCGGTTCCGGAGAGGTTATCCCCTAACTTTCTTTTGCTGCGCCGAATCATGAACAATTCTATAGGCCATAGAAAAGAAAAAATGTTTCTGCAAAACAGTTTCAACGGGGATGGTTTTAGTTCACTATTATCGTTGCATCGTACAACCAATCCCATGATCCTTTTTCCTATGCTTGCGCCGCCAAATATATCTTTTAAACAATAAGCAAAAAAAACAACAAACATAAACATGGGAAATAGTGAAAACATTTTTTCCGGTGCTTCCGTGATCGAATCCCCTGCGTAAAAGAAAAATCCAAACACCAAAATCAGGGACAGGATCACGTGATCTATCAAAAATGCAACCAATCGCCTTTTGAAATCCGCTTTTTGCAACCTTTCTTCTTTATGTAACATTTTTGCTATGGCACCTCACTTCACAGAACGGTTGGCCGCCTTGCCCAAATAAGCGTCGCGCACCGCTTGGTTCACCAGCAGTTCCTCGCCGGTGCCTTCTATGGTGATCCGGCCGGTTTCCATTACGTAGCCGTAAGCCGCCGCTTTGAGCGCGGCGTTGGCGTTTTGTTCGATCAGCAAAACGGTGATCCCCTCGTCGTTTAGGGTTTGGATGATGGAGAAGATATCCCGCACGATCATGGGCGCCAAGCCCAAAGACGGTTCGTCCATCATCAGCAGTTTTGGGGTGCTCATCAGTCCGCGCCCCACGGCCAGCATCTGTTGCTCTCCTCCCGACAGGGTACCTGCGGGCTGCCAGGAACGCTCCTTGAGCCGGGGGAACAGCGTGTACACATGCTGGATTCCATGATCAATCTTTTGTTTGTCTTTGCGCAGATATGCGCCGATCTTTAGGTTCTCCAGCACCGTTAGGTTGGGGAACACCCGGCGGCCTTCCGGCACCATGGCGATGCCCTTTTCTACGATCTTTTGCGCATCTAGCTTTAGGATTTCCTGCCCTTCGAACAGAATCGATCCCGCCGAGGGCGTCACCAGGCCGCTTACCGCACGCAGTGTGGTGGATTTGCCCGCCCCATTGGCCCCGATCAGCGTCACAATCCCACCCTGGGGCACATCAAAAGATATGCCCTTCAGCGCCTCGATGCCGCCAAAGTTTACTTTTAGGTCCCGTACTTCCAGCAGATTCATTCTTCATCCACCCCCAGATACGCCTTGATAACCGCCGGATTGTCCTGCACTTCGGCGGGTGTGCCTTCGGCAATCTGCTTGCCAAAGTCAATCACGTATATGCGGTCGGATATATCCATCACCAGGTTCATATGATGTTCGATCATAAACACGGTGAGCCCAAATGTGCCCTTGATATCCACGATGAACCGGCCCAGATCGTCGGTTTCCTGGGGATTCATGCCCGCCGCCGGTTCGTCGAGCAACAACAATTTGGGGTTGGTGGCCAGGGCGCGCACGATCTCTAAAATACGTTGCTTGCCGTAGGGTAATGAACCTGCTACGTCAAACATCACGTCTTCTAAGCCCAGCTGGGCGATCAGCGCCGCCGCTTCCTCCCGCATGCGTTTTTCTTCTTTATAATTGAGCATAAACGTGGACGCCAGTAGGCCCGACTTGATGTGCAGATGTTTGGCGATCAGCACATTCTCAAATACGCTCAGGTTGCGGAACAGCCGGATATTTTGGAATGTACGCGCCACACCCAAGGCCGTGATGGCGTCGGGTGTGATTTTAAGTTTCTCCCCGGCAATTTGGCGCCCGCGATAGCTCACCCGCCCGCCGGTGGGCACGTGCATGCCCGTAAAAATATTAAAGGCCGTAGTTTTGCCCGCGCCGTTAGGCCCGATCAGCGCTACGATCTCGCCCTCGGCTACGTAAAGGGACAGGTCGCTTACCGCTATGACGCCACCGAACTGCATGGTTACGTTTTCGACTACTAATACACGTTCGCTCATCCGGACACACCTCCCGGCTTTTTCCTGCGGCTACGCCAGTAGCGGGGCGAGAAGATATCCCAGGTGAATTCATTGGCGCCCATCAGCCCGCGCCGGTAAAACAGCACCACCACCATTAGCAGCGCCGAAAACACCACCATGCGGAACCCAATTCTAAATATCTGGATTTCCAGGCCCGCAATGGTGACGGACCAGGGATTATCCAAGAAACGAAGCCACCATTCTTTGGCCGCCGTGATCAGGAATGCGCCCAATACCGAACCCGTGATGGAGCCGATGCCGCCGATTACCACGATGAGCAGGACTTCGTAGGTAAGCCCCACCCGAAAGGTGGCCGAGTCGATGGAGCGCATGAACATACCCAGCATGCCGCCAGCCACCGCCGTAAAAAACGAACTGACGATAAAGCTGATTTCCTTATGTTTAAATAGGTTGATGCCCATGGCCTCTGCGGCGATCTCGTCTTCCCGGATGGCCTTAAAGGCGCGGCCATAGCTAGATCGGATCAACAGCATAATCAGCCCGATGCATAAGCCCGCGATCACAAAGGTCACCAGGATCGAATCAAACCGTGGGATGGACTTAAGCCCGTAACTGCCGTTGGTGATGGTATCCAGCTGGGGGCTGGCGATCAGCGCACGGATGATCTCGGAAAAACCCAGGGTGGCTATGGCCAGATAGTCGCTTTTGAGCCGGAGCACCGGGATGCCGATCAGCGCCGCGAACGCCGCCGC
>WQXF01000076.1 GCA_009784985.1 Clostridia bacterium
CCGAAGACGACGCCAAGCTGCTGGTATGGTACCGAGGGCTGGCGCAGCTATTGGGCGCACACGGTTTGCCGCTGGATCCCACCGAGACGCCCCTGGCGTATTTTGAGCGGGCCGAGCGTGCCCTAGCTGATGAATCCGTACGCAAACACTATGGCAACAAAAACAAGACCGGCCCGCGCCCAACCAAGGCAACCTCGCCGATCCCACTCATCCCCATCGCCGGGGCGGTATGCACCCTGCGCTACGGCGCTCACGCGTTAGAACCCATCGCCCTGGCCCAAGCCAGCGCCGCCTACCAGGCGCTGTGGAAGCTGCTTCCCCCGCATCAGAAAGTTGCTGCACTATGGCAGCGCGTGCTGCGTGGGGTGGGCAGCGTCAAACAAGTGCCGTAATGGGCTAGTGAACAATAAAATACGGCGAAGCATATTCACCACGCCGTAGCCTATTGTTCACTGTTATTTGTTCACTGTTCCCTGTAAATGATGTCTTCCCGCAACCGATACAACGTAGCCCCATGCCGCCTGTGGTTAAACGCGTCCGCCAGCCAGTCGATTTCGCGCTCGGCGTCGAATTGCACGTAACCATAGCGCTCCCCGTTGCGCCTCTCGCCCTTCATGTTGCTGTCGGTCCAGCGGATGGTGCCGGTCTGTGGGTCGTAGTCTTCGATAATGATCATGCTGTGGGCGCCCTTGCCGTAACGGTAATCCGCCGCCATTTGGAAATAGTCGCCGCGCTGAGCCAACATCAGGAATTCACGGGCGGCTTGTTTGTTTTGGGCTTTGGATAATTTGTCATCGTAACGGAAAGTAGCGGCGGCGTAAAAGGGGTTGCCTTTTTCCGCGGGGATGTCCTTCCATTCCACACCGTACACATAGGGCCGGCAGTCTTCCTTGGTTTGATTGTCTGGGATCACCAGGGATACGTCGGGGAACTCGGCCATACGGAAGGCATCGCGGTTCTGGCGAAATAAGTACACAGTAAAGTTTTTGCACACGTAAATGTCGCTGCTACGCGCCGCGCGCTGTGGCCGCCCCCGGGCTTCGATAAATTTCTCTTCCGCCAGGTTGATGATGCTGTCGATAAAGTCCAGCCGGGCATCGTTGTGAAAGGCTTCTTCTGCGATGGCTGTCAAACCGGCAATAGAAATGATGATTGCCAGCAAGCAGGCGATCCATTGGGTACAAAGGCCTTTTTTTCGTTTCATGTGTGATTCCTTCCTTTCCTGCGGCGACGCGGTCGCCTATATCACTCTTAATGCCAATCAAGGGTTGAAGCCCTGCCCTAAAATTTGTACGCCTTGAACACAATGTTTCGGGCAGCAGCGCCTATCTCCCTCTTATCCTAGCGATCAGCCCGGGAATCTCTCCCTTTTCAAACACAAACAACGATGCCATCGGCACCTTGTATGTCTTTAGAAAGTACAGCAAAAACACCGCGCCCGCCACCGTGTACGAAAGCACCGACGATACCGCCGCGCCGTCGATCCCCCACCTGGGGATGGTGATCCAGTTGGCTACGATGTTTACCAGCGCACTGGCCGACAGCAACACCAGATAGGCCGTTTTGCGCCCGTCGGCCAGGAACAAGGTGCCAATCAGCTTAAAGTAGGACATACTCAGCACGCCAACAAACAGGATCACCGTAACCCGGTAGGCGGGCAGGAAGGCCGCGCCGCGCAAAATCAAAATAGCGGTTCTGCCAAACATGGCGATGCCCGCAATAGCAACCAACGTGATATAAAAGTTGATCTTCAGCGAAAACACCACGTTGGCCACGGCATCCTTGCGCACCGTGCGGGAAAACAGCACTTCGCGGAACGCATCGGAGATGATCCAGCCGAATCCCGCCAGGCTGATGCCCGTGGTGTAATACCCAAGCTCCGTATTGGTGGCGCCCATCCACCCAAGCATCATGGTGCCCATCCTGTAATTGACGGTGAGCAGCAGGGTGTTGAGCATCGCCACACAACCAAAACCAAATATCTTGCGCAGAAACTTCATTTCGGCGCGGAGTGGGTTGCCGAAGCGGCCCAGCCTGCGTGTCACCATCACCACGGTGATGATATCCCCCACCACCACCAACGACAGCGCCACCATCAGGGTGATGTGGGTCTCCCGCTGGGAAACCAGCAAAAAATACGCCAAGACGATGATCACGGTGTTGGTGGTACGCGCCGTAAGGAACACCACGTTTTTGTGCTTTACGTCTTCCACCATAATCATGTAGCTAAGCTGGTTGGCCAGCACTTGGATGGGTGCGATAAAGCATACCGCCGCCAGCGCAAAACTGCGCAACACAACAGCCAAGGTGAGGCCAATGGCCGTGTACAATACAAATTGCAGGGAAAAGATGTCTAAAAACTTGCGCAGCGCGTCGGGTTCGTTGTTCTTTTTATGGAAGGGATAGGTTTGATACAACCCAAAGCTGGCCACCACCGCCACGGTGGTAAGCAGCGCATCGATGTAGCCAAAGTTTCCCGTAAGCGCCACGCCAAGCAATTGCGCGGAAAAGAAACCTGCCACCAGCCCAATCAGCACCGACAAAACCTTGGTAACTACGGTAAAGGAGTAGTCGTTGCGTGTCATACGCAGCAGCATATTGTCTTTCATGGGGTTTATTATACCCCGATTTTGGTTTTTCGTCAAAATCGGGGTTTTGCAATATATGAAAAAAGTATTGATTCCATATAACCGCTGTGGTATCATTATTGTTATCCAAATTCCAAAGTGTGTTTAATTTGAAGGGAGGCAATTGGAATCTATGAAGAAACTGGTTATCGCGATCTTGGCGATCTCGCTGGCGCTTGGCTCGGCTAGCGGTGCTCTCGCCCAAACCGACGCTAACACGTTGGTGCTCGGTCTTCCCGCCATGAACGGCGACTGGATCCACGGCTTTGGCAACAGCTCCTACGACAACTTCGTAAAGGTCATGCTCCATGACTACATGGACACGGTGACCTACACCCCGGCAGGTGAGTATCTGGTCAACCCCACCGTGGTTGAGGATTACACCGTTGAGACAGACGAAGCCGGCAACAAGACCTATACCTGGAAGCTCCACGAGGATCTGCTTTGGAGCGACGGCTCCCAGATCACCGCCCAGGATTATGTGTTCTGGCTAATGTACTTCTCCTCCCCCGCTTGGGTTGAGGCTGGCGCTTCCAATGGCAGCGCGGGCTACGGCCTGGTAGGCTACGAGGCTTGGAACAGCGGCGATGCCGATGTGTTCGCCGGCGTGAAGCTTATCGACGAATTTACCTTTTCTATGACCATTGACGCCAAAGAACTGCCCTATTTCTACGAGATCACGTATTCCGGCGCTTCCCCCGCCCCCAAAGCGGTGTACGCGCCCAATTGCGAAATCGTATCCGACGAGAATGGCGCCAAGGTAGTCGCCAAGGATTTTGTATACGAGCCTCCGAGCGACGAGTTGATCGCCGCGATGGCTTACTTTGGCTACGACACAGATCCGGCCAATCTGGAAGCCGCTGCTGTTGCGACCGCAAACAAGGCCGCCCTGCTGGCCGCCCTGCAAAAAGTGGCGGAGACTGAGCGTTTTGCGCCCACGATTTCCTCCGGCCCCTACAAGTTTGTGTCCTTCGAGAACCAGTCGGTATTCCTGGAGATCAACGAGTTCTTTAAAGGCAACTACGAGGGCAAAAAGCCCAGCATCCAGTTCATCGAGCAGCGTTTTGTGCCGCAGGATATGGATGTTGACATGCTGATCGCTGGCGAAATCGACGCCACCACCGGCGAAGTGCAGGGCGACAAGATCGAGAAGGCCAAGGCCGCCGAGAATGTCCATGCCCACAGCTACCTGCGCGCCGGCTACGGCCACTTTAGCATGCACTGTGACTTTGGCCCCACCATGGACGCAAACGTGCGCTGGGCCATGGGTTATCTGATCGACCGCAACGCCGTGGTGGACTATGTGCTAGGCGGCTACGGCGGAATCACCCAGGCCGAATACGGCTTTGCTCAGTGGATGTACGAAGAAGCGGGCGCCGAGCTGGAAGAGTTGCTCACCCCCTTCAATCTGAACATCGACAAGGCCAACGAGCACCTAGATATGACCGAGTGGCTGTTTGAAGCCGATGGCGTCACCCCCTTCGACGCTTCCAAGGCCGATGCCGAGGGCACCTACCTGCGCCACAACGCGGCGGGCGAAGTGCTGGCCCTCAACCATCTGGGCACCGTGGATAACCCCATCACCGATATCATCGAAATCCAGTACATGGCCAACGCCCCCCTGGCCGGCTTAAAGTTTAGCGTAACCAGGGGCGACTTCAACGCCCTGCTGGACAACTTCTACTACGGCTACGATCTGGGTGAAGATCGCCAGTACCACACCTTCAACTTGGCCGTCAACTTTACCCCCGCGTTTGATCCCTACTTCTCCAGCTGGCACAGCGACTTCATCGGCAGCTGGGAGAACAGCAACCAGCTCTCCGATCCCCAGTTGGATGAGTTGATCATGGCCATGCGCTCCCTGGATCCCACCCAGAAGGATGAGTTCGTGGAGATTTGGCTCCAGTATCAGGTGCGCTGGCAACAGCTGCTGCCCCAGGTTCCGCTGTATTCCAACGAATACTTCGACCTGATCAGCACCAGGGTCAGCGGATTCAACACCACTCCCTTCGCCACCTATGCCCGCATCATTTGCGACATCACCAAGGACGCCGAATAATTTTTGATCGGATCAAACCTCGCGGGGGGAGGAAGAGAACTCTCTTCCTCCCCCCGCTTATCAACGGGGAAGGGTGATTCGCATGCTCCGGTATGTCATCAAGCGTCTGCTCATATTGATTCCGGTATTCTTATGCATTGCAGTCATACTGTTTGGGGTGGCCAAAATGATGCCCGGCGATCCGGTGCGGGCCATGTTGCCCTCCAACTTAAAGCACGACCAATATCAGATGGCTTACGATGCAATGTATAGGCGGCTCGGATTGGATAAATCCATCCCCGAGCAATTCTTTGCGTGGTTCTTTAATATGTTGCGTGGTGAATTCGGCTGGTCGAGCATGAACAACCGGCCGGTGATCGACGTGATTGCCGAGCCCATGCGCAACACCGTAATTTTGAACATAGGTGTGATATTTTTGCAACTGCTGATCGCCATCCCAGTTGGGATACGGTGCGCGGTAAAGCGAATGTCCGTTTTTGATAATGCATGGCAGGTGTTTTCACTCATATTTTGGTCCATGCCTTCTTTTTTCCTTTCGTTGTGTTTTCTATACTTATTTTCGATTCACTTGGGGTGGCTGCCCTTCGGGGGTATGCCCAGCAGTGTAACCCTATCGGGCTGGGCTTACTTTTTTGCCTGGATACGGCACATGGTTTTACCGGCTACGGTGCTGGCGCTGATTAGCATCGCCTACACCATCCGCATCGTACGCAATTCCATGATCGACGCGTTGAACCAGGACTACATCCGCACCGCCCGAGCCAAGGGCCTAAAAGAAAAAACCGTGATCTACTCCCACGCTTTCCGCAACGCACTGATCCCCATATCGACCGTGGTTGTTTTTACCATATTCTCGTTGTTTTCTGGCTCGCCAGTTACTGAGAGTGTGTTCGCTTGGCACGGTATTGGCAGGATGCTTATCCAGGCTGTCATGATGCGCGACACCATGCTGATTGTCACCCTTAACGCGTTTTTTGCGGTGATCAGCCTAGTGGCGGTGCTGGTGGCCGACATCGTGTACGGCTTGGTGGATCCCCGCGTGCGGCTGAGTTAAGGAGGGATGAACGTGAGCAATCAGCAACAAAAACCCGGCGTTTTCGCCTCGATATGCAGGTGCCTCAAGGGCCTGTTTGTAAGGGATAAGCTATCTTTCCTGGATGAAGAAGCGCTGCAAACTCCCTTCAAAACCATAGCAAAAAACTACTTCCGCAATAAGTTAGGCATCATCGGGCTGATCGTGTTCATCGCCTGTCTGCTTTTTTCCTTTGTCGGCTCCCAATTTGCGCCGAGCACCTTTACCTACTTTGAGCTCACCAACGGCAACCTGCGGCCCAGCACCAACTACCTCAATTTCCCTAAGGATTTGGATGGCAACCGCGTGGTAAAGATCGTGTCCGGCATCTCCTTTTCCTTTGCCTTGATGGACGACGGGCAGCTGGTGAGTTGGGGTACCGAACCCAACATTCGCCAAGAGAACGTGTCCGACTACGTACTGGCCATTCCCGAAGAGATCAGGAGCAAACGCATCGTGGATATCACCACCGGCGGTCGCCACGTGCTGGCCCTGGACGATGAGGGCGAGCTCCACGGCTGGGGTTACTACGGTCACGGCCAAACCACACTGCCCGACGATGTGCGCAGGGAAATGGAAGCTTCCGGCGCGTCCATCGATCAGATTTATGCCGCCACCATGTGGAGCGCCATCGTAACATCCGACAAGAACCTGCACATCTGGGGTTCTCAGCAAACCATTCAAAACTTTAAGCTGACCCGGGCCATGCGCGGCCATGTGGTAAAGGTAGCCACCGGCGATAACAACATGCTCCTGTTGCTGGACGACGGCTCCCTGGCCGTGATCGGCGACCGCTCCTCAGAGTTTCATGGCAACGTACCCAAGGAGCTTACCGAAGGCAGCATCGCGGTAGTGGACATTGTGGCCTGCAACCGCAACGCCCTGGTGCTGGACGCAAACGGCGATATCTACACCTGGGGCAGCACCATGGATGGCCTTACCCGTGTTCCGGCCTTCGACCAGGATGTGCGCACCATTGAGGCCGGCTACAAACACTTCAACGCCTTGCTGGAAGACGGCAGCGTGGTATCCTGGGGCGCCAACCAACTCAGCCAGCTGGATACCCCCAAGGATATGCCCGCCCTCACCGCCATTTATGCCGATTACTTCCAAAACTATGGCATTGACGAAGATGGCAGCATCTATGCCTGGGGCAACCGGGGGTATATTCTGGGCTCCGACGAATTTGGCCGCGACATGCTCCACCGCCTGATCCACGGAGGGCGCATCTCGTTGACCGTAGGCGCCATTGCCATCCTGATCGAAGTGATCATCGCCCTTTTTATAGGCTTAACCTCTGGCTTCTTTGGCAAGTGGGTGGATCACCTGCTGATGCGCACCACCGATGTATTCAGCGCCATCCCCTTCCTGCCCATCGCCATCACCCTATCCTATGCGGTAGGCAGCCTACTGTCCGAAGCGCAGCGCCTGTACCTGATCATGGTGGTATTGGGCGTGTTAACCTGGATGCCACTAGCCCGCATGATCCGCGCACAACTGCTGGTGGAGCGGGAAAAGGACTTTGTGCTGGCTGCAAAAGCCCTGGGCATCCGCCAGCAAAAGATTATGTGGCGGCATATACTGCCCAACGTATTTAACCTGGTGATCGTCAATATTACGCTGGGTTACGCCAGCCTGTTGCTCTACGAAGCCATCCTTTCCTTCCTGGGTTTTGGTGTGGCCCAACCTACCCCATCTTGGGGTAATATGCTCACCTCCGCACAGAATTCGGCCGTGATCCAGTACTATTGGTGGCGATGGTTTATCCCAGGCCTGTTTGTGGTGCTGGCCGCGCTGTCTTCCAACTTGATTGGCGACGCGCTGCGCGAGGCGATGGATCCCCGCGAGAATGAGCGATAGGAAGGGGTGATACGATGAAACTGCTAGAAATCCAGAACCTGCACACGTATTTTGAGACCCGAAAGGGCCTGATCAAGGCGGTACACGGCGCTTCGGTGAGCCTGGATGTAGGGCGCACCCTGGGTGTGGTAGGCGAATCCGGAAGCGGAAAGAGCCAGATGGCGCTGAGTATACTGCAACTGTTTGAAAGAAACCAACGCATTTATGAAGGCGAAATCTACTTTGACGGGCGGTTGATCTCGAATCTCACCCGCACCGAGTTGTATCAGATCCGTGGCAACGCGATCTCCATGATCTTTCAGGAGCCGATGACCTCGCTGAATCCGGTGTTTACTGTGCGCCGCCAAATCGCCGAGGTATTCTGCCTGCACCAGGGGCTGTCCAAACGCGAAGCCAACAGCCGGGTGCTGGATATGCTGGCTGCCGTAAAGATCCCCAATCCGGAAACAGTGGCGCGCCAGTATCCGCACCAGCTCTCGGGGGGCATGCGCCAGCGGGTGATGATCGCCATGGCGTTGGTATGCAAACCCAAGCTGTTGATCGCCGACGAACCCACCACCGCATTGGATGTCACCATTCAAGCGCAGATTCTGCGCCTGATGAACGATCTAAAAAAAGAAATCACCACCGCCATTTTATTCATTACCCACGATCTGGGCGTGATCAACCAAATGGCCGACGACGTGGCGGTGATGTACTGCGGGCAAGTGGTAGAGATCGCGCCGGTAGATTATATCTTTAAGCCGGTTACCAACTATTCGCATCCGTATACCGAGGCGCTGCTGCGGTCCATACCGTTGCTAAGTGACGACAGCAGCACGCGGCTGGAAGCCATATCAGGCACAGTGCCCCATCCGCTGGATCTTCCAACCGGCTGTAAGTTTGCGCCGCGCTGCAAGTATGCCACACCACGCTGCAAACAAGAAGATCCCAGCCTAACCAAGGTAAACGAGGTACAAAGCGTACGATGCTTCTACCCGCAAAAGGAGGTGCGCAGCAATGCCTGACAACAACAAAAAGGTGCTGCTCCGCCTTGAAGATGCGAAGATGCACTTTCCAGTAAAGAAAGAAAGCATTTTCCAGCGGGAGGCATTGGCCGTAAGGGCCGTGGATGGTGTCACCATCGACATCTACCAGGGTGAAACCTTGGGGCTGGTGGGCGAATCCGGTTGCGGAAAATCTACCTTAGGCCGCCTGGTGTTGCAATTGTACAAACCAACGGCGGGCAAGGTGTATTACTTTGGCGTTACGCTGGATGACTACGCGCCTGCATACGCCAAGCGCCTCATCAACCGATTGCCCTCCATTCAGGAAAAAAATCCCGAGGAACTGTTAACAAAGCGCCCGGATGCAGTGGCGCTGGCCGGCGGGTTGTTGCTGGCTGATGATTTACATGCCGTAAAAGATTTACTTTTGCGGCGGTTCGGCACAGTTGCGCGCCTGCATAAAGCTCAAGTTGCGCTGGAATTGCACAAGTTTATGCTCAGCTCGTTGGATCCTTCCGAAAGAAACGAAAAACACGAGCGTTTGCTTGTGACGTTAACGGAGGAAGTCGCCCACGAGCAAGAACAGGCGTCGCTGCTAAACGACACAGTCGAAGCCTTGCGGACCCAGGTGGCATCCAAATTCGATGCCAACGGTACACAATCCCCATATAACGTATTGGAATCCAAACGTTCTTTGGGTATCAATATGGCTCTGCTTACTGCCGAGGAAACCCGGCGGCTGCGCCGGTATCTGCAAATCGTATTCCAGGATCCCTATTCCTCTTTGAATCCCCGGCTTACGGTGGGCAACCTAATCAGCGAAGCTTTGGTGGCCCACAATGTTTTCTCTTCCGGATCAGACGCGCTGGAAAAGTATACGGTGAAGATCATGGAGGATTGTGGCCTGCAAAAGTACACGCTGCACCGCTATCCGCACCAATTTTCCGGCGGCCAGCGCCAGCGCATCGGCATCGCCCGGGCGTTGGCTTTGAAACCTGCCTTTGTGGTGTGTGACGAGGCAGTTTCCGCGCTGGATGTTTCCATTCAATCCCAGATCATCAACCTGCTCATCGACCTAAAGGAGCAGCATCAACTCACCTATCTGTTCATTTCCCATGATCTAAGCACGGTGAAGTTTATCAGCGACCGTGTAGGGGTGATGTACCTGGGCAATATCATCGAACTGGGTTACTCCCACGACATCTACGCCGACCCGCTTCATCCCTATACACAGGCCCTTCTAGAAGCCATCCCCACCACGGAAGAGACCTCCAACAAGGAGTTGCAGTTGCTGGAAGGGGATATCCCCAGCCCCATCAATCCGCCGTCCGGGTGCAAATTCCACACACGCTGCCGCTACGCTACCGACCTGTGCAAGACGGAATACCCCGCTTGGCGCGAGTTAAAACCCAACCACTTTGTTGCCTGCCACCACCCCATAAACCGCGAGAGGACACCATGAGCTTTTTTGAGCGTTTGCAATCGCTGCCCCGCCACAAGCCGAAAAAAGAGTTGGACGCACACTTCGAAAAGATGCAGCTCGAAAAAGGCGATATGTTTGCCATGATCTTAGCCGGTTTTATGGCTCTGTGGCCCATTTTGCTGATCCTTGGCATCACAATCGGGTTGACGCTCCTATTCTTCCGCGCGATCTAGATGCATAAAAAACGGCGAAGCATCATTGCCTCGCCGTTTTTCTATTAACTATTTTCTATTCGCTATCTCCTCTTCCAGCACCTCGATGGCGCGAAGAAGCTGTACATCCAGGTGATGGGGAACCGAGGTGCCCCGCACACGCAACTCTTCGGGTTGTTCCACAATCACATCGGGCTCAATGCCCGCATCGTGGATGCACACGCCCGCAGGGGTAAAATAGCGCATGGTGGTAAGCTGCATGCCCGTGCCGTGCAAGGGGAATGTGCGCAGCTCCTGCACGATGCCCTTGCCAAAGGTGCGGACACCCACTACCTTGGCAGCTCCCCTGTCCTTTAGGGCGCCGGTAAGGATCTCGGAAGCACTGGCTGAAAACTCGTTCACCAACATCACCAGCGGGATATCGTACTTGCCATTGTACGAGGAGTAATCCGAGCGTGTGCCATACCGGTCCTCGGTATACATCACCAGGCCCTCGTCCAGCAGCTCATCTGCAATGATCACCGCGTCGGCCACGTATCCGCCGGGATTGTCCCGCAGGTCGATGATCAGGCCCCGTGCGTTGTTGGCTTTAAAGAAGGCCAGGGCATCCCGGAAACCGCGCACGTCGGTACCGGTAAACTCATAGAGCTGCAAATAGGCGATGCCGTTGTCCAGCAACTCGTACTCTACATTGTTAATTTCGATCACTTGGCGGGTGATGGTTACGTCAAAGGGCTCTTCATCGCCCCGCAAAAAGGTAACGGTTACTTCGGTGCCCGGCGTGCCCCGCATTTCATCCACTGCCTGGGACATGGTGGAGCCAAAGAACTCCTGACCGTTTACCGCAATCACCTTGTCGCCGCGCTGCACACCGGCCCCCTCGGCCGGGCTGTTGGCAAACACCCGGATCACGGTGATCAGGTGATCGTCGGCGCCCTCAATCAACTGCATGCCCACACCGGCATAGGTGCCGCTGCGCTCCTCCACCAGTTTGTCCATTCCCTCCTTGGGTATGTAGACCGTATAAGGATCTTCGAGGGAATACAGGATAGTCTCGGCAGCGAAGTTGAGCATCGCATCCACGTCGGGTTCGTCGATATAATACAGCTCCACGTTGCGGATGATCTCGTCCAGCAGCCTAAAGCGCTGCAGGCGCTCGTACTCGCTCTTGGGAATGGTGACCGTCTCTTCCTCTGAAAACGCCCTGATACCCGGAATCACGCCGCTTGCCGCCACAGGCAGGCAAATACACGCCAGCAACACCGCCCCTAGCCCAAAGGCAAACCAGCGCTTTGCGCGCACCTTCATCGCTTGCATACTCCCCATCCCTTCAAATTCCTTTGTTATATAGTTTGCCCGCTCAAACGCGGGCTAACCCTTCTTGGCGCGCCGCTTCTATCACGGCTTGGGCCACTGTGGCCGCTACCCGCCCATCCAACGCGGTGGGCAGCAGATTGGTCTCGTTCAGCTGCTCCCGGGGTACCAGGGACGCTAGCGCACGGGCCGCCGCCAGCTTCATTCCACGGCTGATCTTTGAGGCGCGGCAATCCAACGCACCACGAAATATACCGGGAAATGCCAACACATTGTTGATTTGATTGGGGAAATCGCTCCTGCCCGTGCCCACCACACGGGCGCCGCCCGCCAGCGCGTCCCCAGGCAAAATCTCGGGCACCGGGTTGGCCAGGGCAAAAACGATGGCATCGGGCCCCATGGTGCGCACCATATCGGCAGTAAGCACATCGGGGCCGGACACACCCAAGAAAAAGTCGGCGCCCGCCAATGCCTGTGCCAGCGAGCCGGTGATCATTCGGGGATTCGTGCGGGCGATCAGGGCCTGCTGAGCCTCGCTGGACGCACTCAATACGATGCCCGAACGGTTCACCATCACGATATCCCCCACGCCCATGTCCAGCAGCATCTCGGCACAGGCGATGCCCGCCGCGCCAATACCGCTGACCACCCCACGTACATCCCGTGGCTGGCGGCCGGTGAGCATAAGCGCATTGGTAAGGGCCGCAGCCACCACCACCGCGGTGCCATGCTGATCGTCGTGAAATACGGGGATGTCCAACTCTGCCTGAAGGCGCCGCTCCACCTCAAAACAACGGGGGGCGGCAATGTCCTCTAAATTGATGCCGCCGAATCCCGGTGCGATCAAACGCACCGTACGCACGATTTCGTCTACATCCTTGGTGTCCAGCATGATGGGAAAGGCGTCCACATCGGCACAGGCTTTAAACAATAACGCCTTGCCTTCCATCACCGGCAAACCGGCCAAGGGGCCGATGTCGCCCAGGCCCAGCACTGCCGTTCCATCGGACACCACGGCCACTGTGTTCCACTTGCGGGTATAACGATAGGCCGCATCAGGTTGCTCGGCGATCACTTTGCAGGGTTCGGCAACGCCGGGGGTGTATGCCACCGCCATCTCTTCCATGGTGGTGACGGGCACACGGCCCACGATGCCGATTTTGCCTCGCCACTGTTCGTGAGCTTCTAAAGCCCCCATGCGATCTTCCCCTCATTCGTACGCAATTAATTCAAATTGCGGGGTTTGTCCTTGCCGCTCTTGCCCAATAATAAAAGCAGTTTAAAGGTTACCGCATTGTCAAACTTGCGCAGATCCAGGCCGGTTTGCCGCTGTACCTTGTCCAAACGATACACCAGGGTATTGCGGTGGATGTACAGCTGCCTGGCGGTATCCGAAAGGTTCAAATCCTTTTCGAAGAACATTTGGATGGTATGCAGCATCTCCTCGTTAAACAAGCGGGCGGTTTTGCGGCTGAACAGTGTGCTGTGATAGCGTGCACCAAGCTCCCGTGGCGTATCCGTAAGGAAACGTTCCATTACCAGGTGGCGGAACACAAACAGCGTGTTGTCGGGCCGGAAAGTGCGGCCCACCTCCATGGCGCGGCGCGCCTCACGGAAGGATTCGCCGATGGCGGCCAAGGTGCGCTTGGGTTCGCCGATGCCAATCATGCAGCCGTGGCCTGTTTCGTCCATCAGCATTTGGGCAATGGCCTCGCCCAGCTGGCTCATCTCGTCAAAAGACTCCAACTGGTCCATCACCTTAAGCA
>WQXF01000077.1 GCA_009784985.1 Clostridia bacterium
CTGCCAAACGGTCGCATGCTTTGGCTTGAGGAAAGTCCGAGCTCCATAGGGCAGGGTGCCGGGTAATACCCGGTGGAGGCGACTCCAAGGAAAGTGCAACAGAAATAGACCGCATCCTTGCGGACGGCGATTTGCCGCTCCCGCGGAGGGTGTAAGGATGGAAAGGCGAGGTAAGAGCTCACCCGCGGCTTGGCGACTTGTCCGCGCTGTAAACCCCACCCGGTGCAAGAACCAGGGAGCATATGCGGCGGCCCGTCGCGCTCCCGCAGTTTCGCTGGAGCCCGCTGGTAACAGTGGGCCTAGATAGATGGCCGTTCACGACAGAACTCGGCTTACAGACAGCGCTCGCAATCCATCTTTCTTTGTACACATTTGTCACGGAGGTTCACATACATGCCGCGTGGTTTTTTCAAACCTTTTGCGTTCGTTTTCTCATTTCTACGAGGCAGCCCGGTGGACGCCGCATCGAACAAAAAACTTCATGCCTTGCTGGCCGCAACAGCAGCGGCCTTGCCGGGCATGTTTTTTTTCTTCCTAGTAAATCAAAATCAGGATTATCTGCCGCTTGTTCCGTGCTTGCTTGTGGGTGGGGCATTTGCTGCGGCAGGCCTTCTTGCTTATGCTGCCCTGGCCTGGATTTTTCGTACGCACCTTGTGTTGTTTACGATCCTCTTGCCGGCCTGGACTTTGTTTTTTACGTATGGAACGTTATATAAAGTGTTGGCTTTGGGCAGAGTTGCCGCATGGGCAAGGCCGTTGGTTTTGCTGGCGTTGCTTTTTGGGGCGTTTGTGGTGTTAGCCCTGCTGTTTCGCGTTGCTAAATCCAAAACCCCTTTTGCATATTTTTCGTTTATTATTGTGTTTGTGTTTGCTTTTAACTTGATCTCGGTGACCGGCAGGGGGATTGAGACGGAGAGAAGCAGGCGGGCAGCGATTCGAAACGGCCTGGACGAAATGCATATCAAAACCGATTTTTTTATGGATGAAGACGCGGCTCGGCCCAATATTTACTGGTTTCACACCGATGGCAGGATGAGCATAAAAAACGTAGAAAAGTACTTTGGCGATGCGCAAGAGGAATTTGTGGCGGCGCTGCATGAGCGTGGGTTTGTGATCAACACCGACGCCTATCTTCTTGCGGGGGCAACCGACACAGCGATTCCCGCTTTGATGTGCCCGAACTATTATGATCATGTGCAGCGAGAGAAATTGGAACAGTATGCCATGCTAACCAATACGCAAAAGCGGTCATTGGGTGCGATGCATACTGTGGAGGATCAGCTCGCGCGCCAGAATAATGAGTTGCTATACGCCTTTTTTGCCGCCGGATACGAAATGAACACCATTGCCATGGACGGCATCTATTTTTTTCCGATGCATCGCCATTATGAATTGTGGTGGCATCAACTTCCTTTGCTGATAGAAAGAAGGATCAATGCCGGACAAGGACAATACGCGATGGAATATCAGAGGGAAGCAGAGCTACGGGCGCTGGCTGATTTGTTAGACAGGGCAACCATGCTGCCGCAACTGGGCCTCGGCTCTGTAAGAACAATGGATTACCCGGATTCTCCCGCGCTGGCTGCGGCCCAGGCCAACTTCCAGGCTCGGGTGTTTTATTATATCGAGCATGCCTTTTTTGACATCATGCAACGCGCCGCATCGCCGAGGTTTGTAACGGTAATGGAAATGACCCCCCACGCTCCATTTAAGTTTGACGAAAGCGGGCAGGAAGTCCCGCAAGCGATGCGTGAAAGTGCGGGAGGATACTTGGCGCACCAAAAATTCGGAGAGAAATGGCTGTGGACAATGCTGGATTTGGTATTGGAATCCGATCCCGGAGCGGTGATCGTTTTGCAGTCGGATCACGGAATACATACAAAAGAAACCGAGGATCAAATGCGTGCCGATGGGTATACCGACGAACAGATCATCGAGATACAAAACGGCGTGTTCAGCGCGGTGCGTATTCCTGCCCAATACGGCGGTATTCCGGAGGAATTGCTGCCCCTGGACCCGCGCAATGTCGCCCGTCTGTTGGTTAATCGATTCGTAGGAGAGAATTACACGTATATACACTAGGAGGTTTGAGTGCATGTTGCGACGCAAAGGACCTATTGACGTTTCGCCAAAGGATAAAAAGCTTTGCTTTCTGTTGGCCATGGCGGCGGCAGCTTTGCCGTGCATGTTCTTTTTCTTTCTTGTGAATCAGAATCAGGATTATCTGCCGCTTGTCCCCTGCCTGCTTGTGGGCGGGGCATTTGCTGCGGTAGGCCTTCTTGCTTATGCTGTGTTGGCTTGGTTTTTTCGCACGCGTCTTGTGCTGTTTACGATCCTCTTGCCGGCATGGACTTTGTTTTTTACGTATGGAACACTCCATGCCGCGCTGTCCATGCGGACGCTCCCAGGTTGGGGAAAGGTGTTGCTGTTGCTTTCGCTGTTTGCCGGTGCGTTTATTGTACTTTCTTTGCTGCTTCGTGCTGTCAGATCTAAAACGCCTTTTGTATATCTTTCGTTCATCGTTGTTTTTGTGTTTGCGTTCAACTTGATTTCGGTGATCAGCAATGGAGTGGCGATGGAGAGAAACAGGCGGGAGGTTTTTGAGAGTGGGCTGGCCGAGTTGCATATTAAAACCGAATTCTTTGTGGAAGAGGGCGCTGCGCGCCCCGATATCTACTGGTTTCACACAGATACCAGGATGAGCATACAAAATGTCGAAAAATATTTTGGCGATGCGCAAGAGGAACTCATAACGGCATTGCACGAGCGTGGGTTTATACTGAATGCAGATGCCTTTCTTAACGCAGGATTTACAAGCACAGCGGTTCCTGCTTTAATGTGCCCTTCCTACTATGACAACGTGCAGCGAGCCAAAATGGAAGACCTTTTGTTAGTGACAATCATCGGCAGGAGCGGTCTGGGGAGATCCCCTCAGGATTTACTTGCGCGCCAGAATAATGAGTTGTTGTACGCTTTTTCTGCCGCCGGATATGAAATCAATACCATTGCGGCAGGGTATAATGACTATCATCCGATGGACCGGCACTATAATATTTACAGCGGTTCACCTCGATTGCTCGAGCAGACAATAGACGCCGGGGGAAGGTATCCTGCCTTTAGGCATCAAGGCCGGATAGAGTTACAGGCGTTGGCTGATTTGCTTGAGAAAGCAACCATGCTGCCGCAACTGCATGTCGGTATTTCGAGGGCACGGGATTTGGAGCACCTAGATGATCGTCCGCTTGTGGCCGAGCGTATTGGGGGTTGGGCTCTGTCTGCAGCGCAAGCTTTGCTGGATGTGTTGCAGCGCGGGGCCGCTCCTAGGTTTGTGGTGGTCATGGATTTGGCAGCGCACATACCATTTAGGATAGATGAAAATGGAACCCTGCTCCACATCGAACCAGGCCATGTGGATCACATAGACGGCTATCTGCCTAACCAGAAGTTTGCGGACAATATTCTGCTGGAAATGATCGATTTTGTTTTAGAATCGGATCCGAATGCGGTGATCATTTTGCAGGCGGATCACGGATTGCAGACGAGAGCCATGGAATCCCAAATGCGTGCCGATGGGTATACCGACGAGCAGATCATCGAGATACAAAACGGCGTGTTCAGCGCGGTGCGTGTTCCCGCCCAATACGGCGGTATTCCGGAGGAATTGCTGCCCCTGGACCCGCGCAATATTGCCCGCCTGTTGGTGAATCAGTTTGTTGGTGAAAATTATGAATACATACAGTAAAATACATTTTTGCTTGCGCTTCATTTTTATGCTTGCCACATAAGCCCTATTGTGCTATAGTGTTACGGAAAACGCACCCCTGTGGATTTGCGATGCTTTGCTGTGTAACACAGTCCATCGCAAAAAGGACATGGGGGGAGGAAAAAAAGGAGGAAACCCATGGCTGTTATTTCTATGAAGCAACTGTTGGAGGCCGGTGTACACTTTGGCCACCAAACCCGCCGCTGGAACCCCAAAATGGCTCCCTACATTTTTACCGAGCGCAATGGCATCTACATTATCGATTTGCAAAAGACTGTGCGCAAAATCGACGAGGCTTATATGTTTGTGCGTAATGTGGCGATGGAAGGGAAATCCATACTGTTCGTGGGCACCAAAAAGCAGGCCCAAGAGTCCATTGAACAGGAAGCCAAGCGCTGCAACATGTTTTTTGTCAACAATCGGTGGCTGGGCGGCATGCTCACCAACTTTCACACCATCAGGACCCGTGTTGCCCGTCTCAACAACATTGATGCCATGGAGCAGCGCGGCGAGTTCGAAATCTTGCCCAAAAAAGAGGTCATCAAGCTGATGCACGAGCGCGACAAGCTGGAGGCCAACCTGGGCGGTATCCGCGAGATGAAAAAGCTGCCTGGCGCCCTGTTTGTTGTGGATCCGCGCAAGGAACACATCGCGGTGAGCGAGGCGCGCATCCTGGGCATTCCGATTGTAGGCATTGTGGATACCAACTGCGATCCCGACGAGATCGACTACCTGATCCCCGGTAACGACGATGCCATTCGCGCCGTAAAGCTGATTGCCGGCAAGATGGCCGACGCGGTGCTGGAAGGCAAGCAAGGTGAGCAAAACGAGCCCGACGAGGCTGTAGATGCGCCCGAAGCCCCCGTGGCAGCCGAAGCGTAGGCTGAACAAAAGGCTTCAAAGCAAAGAAGAGAGGGAATGAGTATGGAAATTACTTCCGCATTGGTAAAAGAGCTTCGTGAGCGCACTGCTGCTGGCATGATGGATTGCAAAAAGGCGCTGATAGAGTGCAATGGCGATATGGAAAAGGCCATCGACTTTTTGCGCGAAAAAGGGTTGGCTGCTGCGGCCAAAAAGGCTGGGCGTATTGCCGCCGAGGGTATTGTAGATTCGTACATCCACATGGGCGGCCGCATCGGCGTGCTGCTGGAGGTTAACTGCGAGACCGACTTCGTGGCCAAAACCGACAATTTTAAGGCCTTGGTGCACGACATTGCCATGCACATTGCCGCCGCCAATCCCCTGTTTTTGGAGCGTGAAGAAGTGCCCACCGACGCGCTGGAAAAGGAAAAGGAAGTGCTGCGTGTGCAGGCCCTAAACGAGGGCAAGCCCGAAAAGATCGTGGACAAGATGGTCGAGGGCCGCATTGAAAAGTACTACAAAGAAGTCTGCTTGCTGGAGCAGCCCTTTGTAAAGGATCAAGACAAGTCCATCAACGGCCTGATCGGAGAGGCCACCGCATCCATCGGCGAAAAGATTTCCATCCGCCGCTTTACCCGCTACGAGCGCGGCGAGGGGCTGGAAAAGCGCAAGGACAATTTTGTGGAAGAAGTCATGGCCCAGGGTGGCCAGGCGTAACCAATGGACATGAGGAACACACTCGTAACGGGTGCGTTCCTTTTTTTACGAAAGGGGAAGCATAGATGGCCATGATCTATAAGCGTGTGTTGCTTAAATTAAGCGGCGAAGCGCTAGGCGATAACGGGAAACTATTTGACCACGAGCAGATCGACCGGGTGGCTGCCGTGATTGGTGAATTGAGCCGCCGCCAGGTGCAAGTGGCTGTGGTGATCGGGGCCGGCAATATTTGGAGAGGGCGGCAGGGGCCCGCCGCCAACATGAATGCGGTTACGGCCGACCACATGGGCATGCTTGGTACGGTGATCAATTCCCTGGCCATGCAGGACGCGGTGGAACGCCAGGGTGTGTTGACCCGGCTGCAGACCGCCGTGGAGATGACCCGGTTTGCCGAACCCTACACCTATCGCCGGGCGATCCGGCACCTGGAAAAGGGCCGGGTGCTCATATTTGCCTGCGGCACGGGCAATCCGTTTTTTTCTACGGATACGGCGGCGGCGCTGCGCTCGGTGGAGATTGGCGCCGAGGCCATTTTGCTGGCTAAGAATGTGGATGGCGTATATGACGACGATCCCCGCGCCAACCCCAACGCGCGCCTGCTCAAGGACATCACTTACTCCGAGGCCATTCAGCGGAACCTGCGGGTTATGGATCCCTCGGCGCTTACCATCTGCAATGAAAACAAGGTATCGGCTATCCGTGTGTTTGGCTTGGAGCAGCCCGAAAATATATTGCGGGTGATGGAAGGGGAGGACTTGGGCACCACGGTGCATCCGTAATATGGATAAAAAAGAACAAGTAAAAGTGGATCTTCAAACGCTAATCCATGTTTTGAGCAAAATGCTTGGCCTGGACATACGCCACGCCGATTATGAAACCCAACGATTACATGGCGGTACATTGGGTGATGTATGGCTTGTTGTGGGCATGGCTGAAACCGCAAAAGGTGTAAAAGTGCCCTATCGTGTGGTATGGAAGACACAAAAGAAGTGGGAGCGCTACGGTGATCCTGATTCGTGGCGCAGGGAATATGATCTGTACCTTTCCGATTTGGGCGAGGCTTTTTCTGACTCCTTTTGCTGGCCTGCTTGTTATCACGCGGAGTTTAGTGATGATGAAACGCAGCTATGGCTGGAGTATCTCGATGGCGTATCCGGCTTGGATCTAGATGGCAAAATGTACGAACGTGCTGCCGAAGAATTGGGGCGGTTTCAAGGCAAACTGTATGCAGAGCAGCCAGCTCTGTTGCAGAGCCTAACCAACCTGAGCCAAGTGGCGTACATGAAAAACTTCTATTTGCATTACAAGTCGTGGAATGAAGTATACGACTATATCCGCACTGACGGCAGCGAAATCCCCGGGCACATATGCAACATGCTGATCGATTTGGATGAGAATGCGGACGAAATCTTCAGCCGTATCGAAAAACTGCCCATCGTTTTGTGCCACAGAGATTTTTGGGTAACCAATATATTCTATGCGGATGATAAAATCAGGCTTATCGACTGGGATACCGCAGGATGGGGTTATTTGGGTGAGGATATCGCAAGCCTCATCGCCGACGAGGCCGATGTGGATCACATGGTGGAATACTACCGCAAGTGTGTTCCGGCGTATTACAAAGGTTTTTCGAAGCATGTTGATGTATCTCATATAGGGGATCACTGTATTCGTGAGCTGATCCTTTTGATGTTTGGGTATAGGCTTGTGGAGTGGGTTAAGTTTGCCGAATCACCTGATGAAAAAGCGCTGCACCTTACTACGCTTCAAAAGATTTACGAAATGAGGGATAACCAATAGTGGTGCACAAAAACGTTGCGGAGCAGCTTGCGATGATGCAAATTGTTTACGACACCTTCACCCCCATGCGCAGCAAGGACAGCGTTCATGTGTACCGTGTGCTGGGTTGCGGCGTTTCCTTCGTTTTGAAGTACTTTGAAAATGAATCCGACCGCAGGGAGATCGAGAACTACCGGATTCTAAGCAGCCTTTCGGTTCCTACAATCAAGCTCATAGCCCACACCGATTCCGCCTTGTTGATGGAAGATATAGAGCAAAGCGCCATGTACAGGCTTGGCGTTAAAGCTGATTTAAACGATGAGGCAATAGCCGCGCAAATCGCAAAATGGTATAAGCAACTACATGACGAGGGCAGAGATTTTATTGCCTCTCATGGGGTTGGGCTGTACGATGAGACCGATGTGATTACCGAAAAAAATGTAGAATATATCATAACAAAAACAAATACCGCAGGAAATCCGGCTTGGGATGTGCTTAGAGCCGGTTTTCCCATGATCAAAAAACGAATTGCCCAAGCCGAAAGAACGCTAACGTACAATGACTTTTACTTCACAAACTTGATTGTGGCGAAGGATTTATCGTCGGCCCTGATGTTTGACTATAATTTGCTTGGCAAGGGGTATATGTACGCGGATATCCGCAATGTATGCTCGTCGCTGAGCGAAAGGGCAAAAGCGGCGTTTTTATGTGAATACGGTGGCTTTAGCGGGGAAGAAGCGTTGATTGACGATGTGGCATCGGTGTTAACAACGCTCTTTTTTGGTTGCAAACGGGCCGAATTCCCTGCCTGGGCCCTTGAAGCCCTTGAGCGGGTACACAACGGCGATTTGCTCAAGGCTTTGAACAACTTATTGTATCTATAAAAATATCATACATATACAAAAAGTGCCGCGCATATTCTATGGAATGAGCGCGGCGCTTTTTGCGTTGCCCTCAACCGCTATATATTGTGTCGAAAAAATAATTCCATACAATATGTTGTCAAACCGGGGCGTGAAAATACGATCTTCGCATCGGTATACAACACGCCCTTAAGGCATAACTTGATATGATGAATCGCGGAGGCGATGGGTATGAGCGATACCATGAGCAATTCACCATGAGTAATTCTTTAGAAGGTTTTCTATTGCTCAACGCTTCCATGAACGCCGCGCTGCTATGCGTTACCCTGCGCTGGAGCGGCCAGCGAATCCTGGCGTAGCGGGTGGCGCTAGCCTCCGTGTTTGGTGCGCTGTACGGGTTGGCGGCATATCTGCCGGGGCTGGCATGGCTCCGCACGTTGCCTTGCGTGGCACTGGCCTGCGCCGCCATGCTGTGGATCACAGCTCGCTGGCACAAGGCGCTGCCGCTGCTGCGGGGGATCGCCCTGATGCTTGCCGCAACTTTTTTGATGGGCGGCACGGTGTACGCCATCTCCCAGGCCCTGGGCGGCGGATTGCTCTACTGGCGGTTGGGGGCCGCGGCGGCGGTTTGCCTGGCCGTGGCCCTGGGCCGAAGCGCCCAACGGGCACGGCTGGCCAGAACCAAAATGCGCGTGTGCCTGGGGGAAGCCTGTGCCGAGCTGGATGGGCTGATCGACAGCGGCAATCTGCTGTGTGACGCCATCAGCGGCCTGCCCGTGGTGATCGCTCCCCACTCGGCGGTCCGCGGGTTGCTTCCGCAGGATTGCGATCCCACCCGATTGGAAACCTTGCCCCCGGGCTTTCGATTAGTACGTGCGGTTTCTACCGGGGGGAGCAGAACCCTGATGTGCTTCCGCCCTGGCTCGATATGTTTGCGTGAGGCCGGGGGGTGGAGGGAGGTACACGCCATGGTGGCCATTGCGCCCCAGGCGCTGCCTGAAGGGGAACTTGCGTTGATACCGGCGCGTATAGCGACATAGCATAGGAGGAGCACGCAGGATGCATATCCATGAGCGGGAAGAGAAAAAAAAGAGACTAGATGTGCCGCCGCGCGTACGGCTTCGGGCGCTGGCGCTTATCGCGCGGGTGTCGCGTGGGAGCGTGGAGTACATCGGGGGCAGCGACGCCCTGCCCGCGCCCCTTACCCGGCAGGAAGAAGAGGAGCTGGTGGTCAAGCTCAAACAAGATGATCCGGCGGTGCGTAGCCTGCTGATCGAACGCAACCTGCGGTTGGTGGTGTATATCGCCCGCAAGTTCGAAAATACCGGTGTGGGCATCGAGGATTTGATCTCCATCGGCACCATCGGGCTGATCAAGGCGGTAAAAACCTTCGATCCGGATAAGCGCATCAAGCTGGCGACCTACGCCTCCCGCTGCATCGAAAACGAAATATTGATGTTTTTGCGCCGCAACAGCCGCACCAAGATGGAGGTATCGCTAGACGAACCCCTCAACACCGACTGGGACGGAAACGAGCTGCTGCTTTCCGACATACTGGGCACCGAGGGGGACATGGTGTACAAGTCCATCGAAGAAGGGGTGGAGAAGCAGCTGCTGGCATCGGCCTTGATGCGGCTCTCCAGCCGGGAAAAGAGCATTATGGAGTTGCGTTTTGGCCTGAGGGGCGGCGTGGAAAAGACGCAAAAAGAAGTGGCGGACATCATGGGCATCTCTCAATCCTACATCTCGCGGCTGGAAAAACGGATTCTTGGGCGCTTGCAAAAGGAGATGGCTAGGTTGGGGTGATCGTTCCTCAAAACCGAATAAAACCCATTGATCGCGGCAATAATGGTTCCATCCGGCCTGAACGGAGGGAACAGAAATGGCGCTCAACAAGGTCGAAATCTGTGGCGTGGATACCGCCACGCTGCCCGTGGTTTCCAACGAACGAATGCGTGAACTTTTCCCCTTGGTGCACGGCGGCGACACGGTGGCCCGGGAGGAATTTATCCGGGGCAACCTGCGCTTGGTGCTTAGTGTAATTCAGCGGTTCAACAACCGCGGAGAAAATGTGGACGACCTGTTTCAAGTGGGCTGCATCGGACTCATCAAGGCTCTGGATAATTTTGACGTGTCGCACAATGTGCGCTTTTCCACCTACGCGGTGCCCATGATCATCGGCGAAATCCGCCGTTACCTGCGGGACAACAACGCCATCCGCGTGAGCCGCTCCCTGCGCGATATTGCCTATAAGGCATTGCAGGCGCGGGATAGGCTGGCTTCTGATTTGGGCCGGGAGCCCGATGTAAACGAGCTGGCCCAGGCATTGCAACTGCCCAGCGAGGATGTGGTGTTTGCATTGGAAGCCATACAGGACCCGGTGTCTTTGTTTGAGCCGGTATACAGCGACGGCGGCGACGCGCTTTATGTGATGGATCAGGTGAAGGACGACAAACATGCCGACGAACTGTGGCTGGAGGGTATTGCCATCCGGGAGGCTATGCGCCGGCTTGGGGATCGCGAAAAACGAATCCTGCGGCTGCGCTTTTTTGAAGGCCGCACCCAGATGGAGGTGGCCGATGAGATTGGCATCTCCCAGGCCCAGGTGTCCCGCCTGGAAAAAACGGCGCTAAGCCATATGAAAAAGTATGTGTGATGAGCGCGTTCCATTTGTTTGGTCGCCCTGTTCGTTAGAGCGGGGCATTTTTTTACGAAAGCTGCGTTAAAAAAATGACAAGCAAAAGTCAAAAAAACGCTTGACAAATTAACGCAAATAATGTATTTTGTAATACATTAGAAATAAATGACCCAATCTCGAAACAGAATTTTCTCAAAATCGAAACTTTTACACATGGAAAAGTACTGAACCGCTGATTTTTGTGGGGGCCCGGTAACGTGCTCTTCAGCAGGTTCATTGAGATAGATAGGGTATGGTTACAAAGGATTTGTAAAATACAAGGGGGATTACTGAATGGTTTCTTTATTCGGAAAACGTTTTGTCTCGATGATGCTGGTTTTTTTACTGATCGTCACCGCAATGCCGGCGCATGGCTACGCCTTTGATGCAGGGCAAAAAGAGGTCTCTGCGAACGGGCTAATCAACACCAACAGGAATGATGATCCGGAGTCCGAGGAACATGAAAGCGAATCGGGCGACATGACTGCCGGGGATCCCGGTGGCAATGGCGCTGGTGGTAGTGACAATGAGACTAGCGAAGGCGATGCCGAGGCTAGCGAAGACAATGCCGAGGCTGGCGAAGGCGATGCCGAGGCTAGCGAAGACAATGCCGAGGCTAGCGAAGACAATGCCGAGGCTGGCGAAGACAATGCCGAAGCTGACGAAGGCGATGCCGAGGCTGGCGAAGGTGATGCCGAGGCTGGCGACACCGGCAACAAGGCTGATGACGGCGCTAACGGAGGGACAGACGGCGACGCCACTACCTCTGAAAACCAGGGAGAGCTCAAGGAAGAGCTTGAAGAAGCGCCAAACTATTACTTAAGGGCGTTTCCCTCGGTGGATGCCTTCATGTTTACAGGAAATGCGATTGCGCCCGAATTTCAGGTTGTGGCTGTAGCCAATGGCGCCGTGGTGGCCTCTTCCAAACAGGAAGATGAAGGCGATGGCGGCTGGAAGTGGAGCGGCGATCTCAGCGGACAAGCCGTTGGCGAGTATACCGTAATCGTTACAAATGCAGAAAATGGCGAGAAGCTGTCTCTCGCGTGGAAGATCGAGGTTATGTTCATGGCTCTGTCTATGGTTATGGATGAGACGCCGGAATATATCTTAACGAGTGCAGAGGGAGATGCCTTCCAGTATACAGGTGGTTGGTATAATCCACTGTTCCAGGTTTTCCAAGTTGTGGAGGATGGGGAGAATATTCTGGTAGCTTCTTCTGTGGATGGAGATGAAGACTGGGTTTGGAGCGGCATTGAAGCCCGCAATGCTGGCAACTACACCGTAACCGCAATAAATGCAAAAGAGAATGTAGAACTGACTTACAAATGGAAGATCGTGCTGATGCCGTTGGCAGGTTTGGAAGGTGAATTAAACAACTTTGTATCAAAGATACAAGGGGCCATTGCGCCGCAAAACTTCGGCACGGTTTTGGATGGCATAAAGTATAAGAACAGCGGTGTGGATACCGAGTGGGTCCCTTCAAACGCAGGTATTTTTGACATGCCGGCGGCAATCAGGTTTACCTCCTGGTATCCAAGTCCTATTTACCTCACTCCGGAGTATGCCGATGTTGAGCTAATTCTTGCTGGAAGCAAAATGCACTACTACATCGGAGGTACAACTGGCCGCGCGTTTTATGATTTCGAAGATTTTAAGGCTGGAAAAGCAGATGGAAGCGTATGGAAGTGCCCGGTTACCGTATCTTACATGCCCCAGCCTGTGCAGATCAACTATACGGAAGAAGTGCAGCATATCATCTACGGCCAGAAGTTGCCTGGAGTAGCCGTTTTCCACACCAGGATTGCCAACGATCACTTGCTAACCGAAGATATGAATGCGTTTGCACTTAGCGGATTGAGGATTGCCGACAGAATCACGGGCGCGTTTGCAGCCAGCTGGGTAAAACAGGGCTGGGTAACTGGCATGGCAAATAAAGACATCGTCGTCGATACCTACGAAGAAGTAATCACCATCCAAAACAGCAGGCCACATTACTATGTGGCTGTGACGGACAAAGGTGATTCCAGCAGGCCGCTCACTGCCGAAACAGGCGGAACGCTCGTTGTGGAGCCCTGCCCGGTAACCTACGGATGGGCACTACCGTCTTCGGCCCCTCATACCGGCAAGGCGTACGAGCAGATCATTGAGCTGTGCGCCACCGATGCCGTGCGCTCACTGTTGGATCTAAAAAACGACTGGAACCTGCCGTTTGGCCAGAACAACAAAGACCTGAACGTTACCGTTAATGTGTACTTTAACGAAAGCATATTAGAAGACAAGACCCTCGTGACGTTTGATCCCAATACGGGCCTTGCGACGGTGAAAATGACAGAGCTTGGCGACTACAAAATCGTGGTTGCCATCGCTAACGGTAACTATGTTCTCAACGAGGGAATCAAGAATTTTTCCATCGTGCCGCGCATCATCGACACGGAAGATGAGAGGCAAGACGTTTATGTGCTGGGCGTGGATAAAATTCCCGACAGCTACGATGA
>WQXF01000078.1 GCA_009784985.1 Clostridia bacterium
CCGCCATTGGGGTCAAAGGCAAGGGTGTAGGTGGGCGCTTGCAGGACTTCTACATCGGCAGTATCAAAGGGGCCCTCGGTGATGTCGGCGCCGTTCTCATTCTTGAGCACAGCGATATTGGTGATGACACCTGGCTGCGCATCGATTTGGGCAGTGATTTCCAACTGCGCGCTTTCGCCCACGCCCAGGGAGGGAATCATCCAAACCACTTGGTCTTTCAGAAGGAGCAACCCATCCGCCGGCATAAACATCGTGTTGCCGGTATCTGTTTGGTACGCGATGTTTTTCAGCCCGTTTGGCAGTATGTCGTTGATCACGATCTCCACGGCCGGAGCGCTTCCGGTGTTCTGTACCGTAACGGTGTAGGTTACCATATCGCCGGCGTACGCTTCTGTTACATCCGCTACTTTTGTGATGGTAAGCGAGGGGTTCTTTACCTCTATATCGGCAGTGGCGGTGGGGCCGTTTTCACTTGCGATGGTTGCGGTATTGGTAACCTTGCCCGACTGGGCGACAACCAACGCTTCAACGGTCATCGTGGCTTCCCCGCCCATCGCCGGGAGATTGGCAATGGTCCAGGTGATGTTGCCATCCGGGCCTTCGACGATGGGGTCAAGGGCATCGGCGCTTACAAATTGCAACCCTTCAGGCAGGGTGTCGATCACCACAACATTTTGGGCATCGCCGTTTCCGCTATTGGATACAACCACCGAGAAAGCCACGGTTTCGCCGGTGCGGGCTTCGGGCTGCAAGGCCTCTTTGGTGATGTCCAGCGCCGGGCGCAGGATTTGGGTGACTGCGGGCTGGCTTGTGGGCCGGCTGTTTTCGTCAAAGCCAGCGCCGTCTTCGGAAACGATTTGCGCCACGTTGGTGATGGAGGTGGCATTTGTTGATGGGTCGATCCTGCCCGTGATGGTGAGGGTAACGCTTTGGTCTTTTGCCAGGGCCGGGATCGTCCAATCGATATCGTTGCCGTTCATCCATACTTGGTGCGACGAGTCAACAGTTAAGTCCACCAGAGGGTCGGGCACCTGATCCCGGATCACGATGTTCATCGCATCGGCCGAAGCATTGGTTACGCTGATGGTGTATTGTACGGTATCGCCCACATACGCCTCGGCTTTGTCCGTAACCTTGGTGATAATGAACAGCGGCTCGGAGACCAGTATCTCTTCATCATCCTCAATGGGATCATCAAACTCTTTGCCGAACTCTCCGGTGATTTTGGCCGTATTGGGTATTCGGGCGCCTACCTCCGCATTCACCCTTACCAGGACGTTGAGGGTGGCGCTGGCGCCGGGCAAAATCATGGGGATGTCCCAGGTGACTTCGCTGCCATTCCAAAGGGCGTCGCCATCGCTTTCGAATTGGGGTGTGGCGCTGATGAAGGTGAGGCCTTGGGCCAAGGCGTCGGCCACGATGACGTTCCTGGCCGGGCCGGTGCCGTTGTTTGTGACGGTGAGCCGATAGGTGACGGCTTCGCCCATGCGGGGATTGAGATTACCCGCTGTTTTGGCGATGTCCAGCTGGGGCAGCTTTTCGTAGAACAGTTTGAGCCTGAGTATCTCCAGCTCCCAAGTTTCCGGTGAGATGGTCGGCATCATTACGTCGCCGCTTGTGTTGGAAAGTTCGGCGATGTAGCGATAGCCGTCATACTCGCGGGGCTCTGCGGTGATTAGTTTGCCCGGCTCAGCGTAGGCAACCACCAGATGCTCTGTCACCAGGTCATAGGCCTGGGGATCGAAATCGCTCTGCAGGTAATGCTCCACCCGGTACAGGGCCTTCCACTGGGCGTACAGGAACAGATCGTCTTCGTCGAAAGTAAATGTGCTTTCGTAGGGGGTGTACCAGGCGCCGGAACCGTCGGGTTTGGTGTTCCAGCCCACAAACTCATAGTAGGGATCGGACGTGCCGGGGAAGGCGGGCAGCGTGAATTCAGGCCCGATGACCTCGGCCGTATCGTTTTTGAAGTACACCTCTCCATCGTCGGTTTCGCCGGTGATGCCCTCGCCGTTGGGCAGATAGTTCACCGTGTAGAATATACGCCTGGGCTGGGCAACAAACGTTAGATCCTGGGTGACCGGATAATGGCGCCAGTTGATCTCGGAGCGGGTTTCCCCGGTCTCCAGGCACTTCCACAT
Organism: Clostridia bacterium; assembly: GCA_009784985.1. GTDB lineage: Bacteria > Bacillota > Clostridia > Christensenellales > Aristaeellaceae > WQXF01. Next base: position 2,142 of record WQXF01000078.1, read on the forward strand.
GCGCTGGTTGGGATTGGAGGGCCACAGATAACCCATGCCCGTGGTTACTTCTACAAACAGGTTAAAGGTGTCTATAGGGAAGATTTCTTCCTGGTACCAGGCCATGAAGTAGTCAATTTCGTCCTGGGTAATGCGGAGCTCCGGGTTGAGGTACAAATTCTGGTCGGTCATGCCCAGGGTGAGCCAGTTGCCGTGGAAGTAATCCACCTGCATGTAGGGATGGCCGTTTGCGTCCTTTTGCACGGGATCAAACGGATTGATAAAGCGGATGAGCAGCTCCCAGCCCATCGGGGAGGGCCCGATGCTGCCATGCTCGGTCTTAAACGTAACGGTATGGGGTTTGCGCATGGGGATTTCCAAATATATGTCGGTCTCCGGCGCCATCACGCTCAAGTCAAGGGAGAAGCTTGTCACCGGCACGGCTCCTAGGGCCAGGTCCGTGAGCAGCATTTGATGGGGCATGTCGTGCATCGTTGTCTCGCCGTTATAGCGCAGCGCGTACTTTTCGCCATGATAGCGCCTCTCAAACGGGGGCTCATAGAAGGAAGTAAGGGGCGCAAATAAGAAGTCCAACGTGCCCGGCTCCACCATGTACCGCCAGTACCCCGTGGCCTCGTCATACGTGCCCATCCAAGTCAGCTCGGAGTTGTTTTGGAACGGGTAGGCCAGGTTTGTTTCGCCCTCGTCGTACACGTTGTTGCCGTTTGTATCGTCAAAGGTTTTTACGTGGAGGTATACGGGCCTGAAGGGAAGGGCCCAGAAGGTCACGTCGCCGGTGATCGGCTCTCCGTAGAAGGAATTGCTCCACTCACTTTCGGTTCTTACAACATCTTGCCCGTTGATGACCTGTGCCCATTTGCGAATATCGCCCGAGCCCCATCGATCGACTTCGCCCCAGTCGTACATCACCTCTGGCCATACATAACCCTGGTTGGGCTCCACGCCGGCATAGTAGCTGAACAGCTCCAACCAGTCCGAAGGCCACATCTTATGCTGAATAAAGGAGCCTTCCGCGTCGTACTGAACGGCGGAATCGTCTGCGGACGCCATGTCCAAATCGTTGATTCTACCGCCTTCGGATCCCGTATCCGCATCTCTAATTCTGCTATCGGACGCCATATCCACGTCCCTGATTCTGTTGCCTGACGAATACCCGCCGATGATCTCGCCGTTCCTGGCCCGGAAGGTAACTGTGACGGGCTTTTGCAGCGCAAAGTCAATGCTTACGGTAACAGCGCCGTCTTCAAAGCTTGCGCTTGTGGCACTGAAGTCCTGCTGCATGCGGGCGAGGATGTACTCTTCCCTACCGGATTGATAGGAGATCCAATAGTTGCCCTTGTGCGGATCGTTCCGATCTCCAATGGGGGATATCCGGGAGAAGTTCACGCTGCCCTCAGTGCCAAGGTCGTAGGGGAAGGGGCTCCTGGCGCATATGACGTACGAGGCCGGATCCAGCAGCTCAAAGGAGAAATAGCCCGTTTCCTCGCAATAGTGGGGATCCTCTATGTCCACCAGATAGTGCCGCCACTCGTCCCCAAGCCACAGGTATTGGGAGGCCGTTTCCCAATCCGGGAAAAGAACCGGCTCGTCGCCTTCGGTAAACTTGCTGTCGAAGTCGTTGTCAAAATACATGCGCAGCGCCACACGGAAGCTATCCATCACGTAGATGTTGCCCGACGCAGGCACCGTGTCGCTGGGCAGCGCTTGATCGGTAAGGGAGAAGGTATTGCTCACCGTGGCGCTGTAGCCGGTGATGCCCACTTGTTTGCCCGTTACCCAGCCCGCGGCGGTAAGCTCGGCGATGGCGGCGTCATACCCCTGGTAGTCAAGGTCAAAGGTTGTAAAGCGTTTGTCTTGGATATCGCTGACATGCCGCCATGGATGCTGCCTATAGAGTTCAACGGCCTTGGAACCGTTGACGCGCACATACACATCCTGTGATCCTGCCACAGGCAGTACAAACAAGCCCAGATCATACCTGCGGTTTGCGTGGTTTACGCCGCGCAGATCGTCGTAGTTGATCATCAGTTCCACGGGTTTGTCCGGATCGTTGCGGGGGAAGTTGGAGTTAAACATCTGGCCCACGCCCGGTGCGTTCATCAGCGTGTACCCGTACACCTCCGGGTGGCGGTTGTGCATTTCCACACGGGTTACATCGCTGTTAACAAGGATGTTGTACTGCGAATCCCACCGGTTCTGGCCGTTATACAATACCCTCTCCACACCGTCGGCTCCCATGTAGTACACGATGGGGTACGCGTCGCCGGAAGTCTGGTAATGGCCATTACTTAAGGCTGAGCCGGTTTCATTTGCGTCGAAGAAGATGTTCATATGCAGGTTGCGGCTCATGTACACGAATTCGGCGGGGGAAGAGTACGCGTAGACCGACATCCGAATGGACGGGTCGGGCTGGAAGCGGCGTTTTACGCCCACATAGGCCTTGAGCTCCTCGGTTTCCGCGCCGCGTTTCTCATAGTCGGTATACAGGGGGATATCCACTATGCCCGCCCTGTTGGCCTCCAGGTTTTCGATGATCACCACAAAACTCTGCACGCTTCGTAGCGTTTCTATGGACGAAGATGCGGTGATGTTCACGGGATTGCCGGTGCCTTCAAAACCATCGTAATAGATGATCTCTTTGATAATGCTGGGATCGTACTGTACGGGTCCGCGCAGGTACAGGGGGTAGTCGTTGCTGAACATCTGCTTGGATGTTGTGCCCGAACCCAGGGTGGGCATCTCCAGGCGCGGCAGCTGGTACACAGCTTCGTAGAGGGCGATGGTACGGTCGGAGCTGTTTTTCATCCATGCCTTGGCCGTCAGTGTGTCGATTTGATAGTCTTGGAACGTCAAGGTGTTTACGCTGCTGATGAGCCCGCTGGCGCCCGGGCGGATGGATACACGATCCAGGCTGGCCATCTGCACGATGACGCTGGAGGCGATGTCCACATCGGGGATGAGCAATTGGATGGCCGCATCCTCTACGCCCCAATAGTCGGGGAAGGAATCGCCCACAAAATTGATGACGTGGAAGGGCGGGGCATTGTAGTACGCATCGTCCCCATCGGCGGGCGTCATGTACTTGGCGGCGAAAGCGTCCATGCTTAGGCCCGCACTTATGATAATGGGCGTAAGTTCTGTAGAGAGCGCTACATCGGGCTGGGCGTAGACATTCACCCGGTTGAAGAAATTCAAAAAGTTGTTGCTATTGTAGTAATTAAACTGATCGCCCCACCAGATGCGAATGGGCGCGTCGAAGCTGTTGGCGGCAAAGATATACAGCTTGTTTTGGCTGCCCGGTATGTTGCGGATCTCCTGGATGGTGTATCCTTCTACACCCGACAGCGCGAAGCCGTCCGCCACTTCCATATACAGCAACATGCCGCCAAAGTCAAACTGCTTGTATTGATTGAGGTGATCGATGATTTCGCCCTGCCGGTCGTCATCCAAAAGGCCTAGGTTATAGAGCCGCAGGTCAAAGGACACATCGGTATTGGGGTAGAATGTCTTGGTGGGTTCATTCCAGTTGACGGATTCGGCGGGCCTGCGCACATGCACATTGGACGTCCACGCGGTTACGTTGTGGATGGCGCCCACGGCTTTGTTGTTAAACACCGGGCTTTTGCCGGGCACTTCGTTGATGAACTGCGCCTCGGTGCTGGTGGTGATGGTGGCCACCATCTGATCGACGGGGTTTAGGGCGGTGCCGTCCGCGTATGTATGCGCGCCGCTAAAGAAGGGGGCAATATAATACGGGTTCCACCACCAATTACCGCCCAGATTCCACCTGCCGATGGTGGTGTCTAATCCGGCTGGGGTATTCTGGAAATTTGCGCCAAATGGAGACATTTCATCGCCGTAGAGTGTGCCCAAACGGATGCGTACTTCACTGCCCGCCAGCACGTGCTCGCCTGCCATCAGGTTGAGGAAGGAACGGCCGTTGCTAAAGTTATTGTTTGCGGGCCGAAGCGTGTGGCTCCGATTGCCCCGATTGGTGGTGTACTCAACGGTCAACTGACTGGAAATGGTATGAAAGCTGTGGCCGATATCGAACCCTCTCAGTTTTTCCATTGCCTTGCCGTCGCTTGGCGCGGTGATGGTAATGACCACGTCTTCGTAATCCTGCATCTGCCCATCGGTTTTCATCAACGCAAACGCCCAAGGATAGGGATCGGACATGGGGCTGGTAACCGGCTCGGGCGCGCTGTAAGTGTTGTAGCCGTAATGGGGGCTTGGCATGTTGGCAATGCCGGTTTGGTTGCGATTATTTACCGTGGTGGCGGTATTTCCGTAATAGTTCATGATGCCGAAACGTAACGAGTCGGTGGGGCGAACCAGGTAAAAAGGCTGCCACACGCTGTAGTTAAACCACTCTTCCATTCGTTTGGCGGGATCCTTTGCGGCCGTAACGCGCATGCCGCTTGCTGTGGTGACCGTTGTATTGAAGCTTACGTAATGCTCGTTGGGCAGTTCTGCGCCGTTTTGATAGGTGGAAGCGTTGTTGGCGGTGATTTCAAAGGACATGGTGCGCATGTAGGGCGGAATTTCGGGATAGTGGAAGGACACCTTGCTCACATGTGCGCCCGCCGGGAATGTAACGCGACTTTGCGTCGCCCCCAACGCAGCCGTTTGCGGCTCCGCCGTGTCCCGCACCCAGTACGTCACGGACGTGGGGTACATCCTCTCATTCGCATGGGGCACATAAGATTGGAAACTGTTGGCAAGCAAGTTCGTCGCCTCGTAGGTGATGGCCGTGGGCGTCACCTCAAAGGGGAATTCAATGGTCACGTCGGCTTCTTCGTAAGTATAGGCAAGCTGCGACCAGGTGCTGTTGCTCATGGAAATCATGTACTTGTCGCCATCCAGGCCCTGCAGGCGGCGGCTGAGGTTATGGTTATTCCCGTAACCGCCGCTGCCCCCCATATTCTTATCCCAGAAAGAGTACCATGTGCTAAGATTCCGCCGGTTGTTGGTGATCGTATAATCGTCAATCGTCCAAATGCGGATGGGATCCTGATCCCCGCCGACGCCGTAGTTGACGCCTTTGTGGGTGTAGGAAATATACACGTCTCCAAACTCATACAGGTCTCCCGGCCTTACCGTGTCCAAATCGGGGAACATGTAGGTCACCATGTATAAGCTGTCCGAAAACATGCCCGAAGCCGGGAAGCTGTACGCTGTATTGATGGATTCCATGTCCGTATAAGGAATCCTTAAGTAGCGCTTGCCATTCAGTGTGATATAATCGTCGGGCCCCGGTGTATAGGCCAAGTTCATAAACCCTGTGACCGCAAGGGGTTCGGGGCAGGGCACATAGTACACAAGATCCGTGTAGGGATAGTGCCAGGGCTCTAGCCTTGCTAAGAAGTGGTTATAGGCTCTTGCGTACAGTTGCAGGGTTTTTACTTCGTAACCGGCATAGTCGGAGCTTTCTATCCTGTGGGTGATGTAGCCGTTGCTATTTAGGTTGGGATAGGTCAATTGGGTCTCAAAGGGCATGGCGCCGCTTGCGTTGGTAATGGTGGAGTCGCTGAGCAGCTCCGCGTAATCCAAGCGGTTGCCCTGTACATCTTCGGCCATGGTTACGATTTTGAGAGGTATGCTGTGGGGCTGTGTGCCGTACAGGGTCATCAACTCGCCCAAACTTTTGTAATCCATGGTTTTCATGCCCAGCGTAAGGACGAACTCCGAATCTATGGTTTCGTCAAAGGAGACCAAGATTTGCTGGCACATGGTTTTATCTGCGGGGAAGCTCTTGAGCAGATCCGCAGCGGCCATGGGGTAGAACTCCTTTGGCAGGGGAACGTCGCGGACATCCACCTGATAGCCGTCGCCCGCCCTGGGCAATGCCGTGAGCCTAAAGAAGGGCGGCAGGATGACCCGCAGGTTCTCCGGGTGGCCGGCGATGTACGGCTCAAACGTAATCACAGCCGTCATGGATGCGTCGCCGTCAAAACGTACGCGGAACATGTGCCCGCTTATCATGCGCAGATTCAGGCTGCCATCCAAACGGATATTGGTGATCTCCAATGCGTTGGTTTGCGCGTTGGTTTCATACGCGGTGTAGAAATCGCTTACGGCGTCCTGGGTGACGGTGTAAGCAATTTCTTGTTCTTCAATGTACCTTGGCAGGCCGGGCCAGGTATAGGTCCATCCATTCCCGGCGCTTACCAACACGCTGGCATTCTCCCCTTCATAGGGCAAGCCGTTTGCCAGCAGGTGCAGCGTCACTTGAGATGGAGGTGGCCCCTTGTTGCTATCGTCATGCCAGATGACGTTGGCCGTTATATCGATATCGCCGGATTCATCCGGCTCCCATCCCTCGCCAAAAAGGGAAATTTCTTCACTATATACAACCAATCCCTCGGCCATCCCCGGCATCGTCTGCAAAAGCAGAATCAGGGTTAGCGCGATCGCCCAAAACCGCTGCAGCGTGCTTGCCTTTTTTGTCTTCATGCTATTTGCCTTCATACTATCCTCATCGCCCTTCCGTTATTTTCCTGCCCGTATGCTTACTTACTCTCTTACTCTTCATTGTTGGCCGGCGCTTCGATCACCAGCACCAGCGCCACCCGCCACGCGCAACGCATGTTTTCTTCGGTGGCGTCAAAGGTGATGGTGTAGCCGGTTTCGCCGGGGACATCGGCAAACTCGCCGCTGATGTTGTTCTGCCATTGTAGGCTATAGATGACTCCTTCGGGGATGCCTTCGATGGTGGCGGTGATGGTAGCCTTGCCGCCTTCAAGGCTTGAGGATAGGGTGATGATGGGTTCGACTGACACGACCGGCTCCTCAGATTCCGCCGTTTCAGAGGGTTCCGATTCCCCGGCCTTTACCGACTCAAAGTCGGCTAACGGCAGCGGCCACGCCGCCGAGGTATACTCCCGTACGCCACCCTCGCCGATTGCGGTGATAGCCTCTTCGCGTCCTAGCAACGTGGCGGAAGCGGCGTTTATGTAACCTTCTCCCAGCGTGTCGCCTGTGGCGAATATGATCTTTATGGTGGCGGGGGTGTCACCGTCCGCTTCATAATAAGTAGTAGCAATGGCGATACCCGCTAGGCGGCCCAAACGGTCATTGTTGCGCAGCCGCGCGGAATTGAACACATCGCAGCTTACGCGCACATACGCCATGCCGTCGGCGGCAATGGCTTCTATAAAGGGATTGCCCAATGCAACGCCTTCAATAGATCCTTCTGATCCTTCGGAGGCCTTTAGTTCCGGCGTTGATTCGGGATCGGGCATGGCTTCCGGCTCCGGCGTAGGTTCGGGGGCCGGTTCGGGTGTGGCTTCCGGCTCGGGCGCAGGTTCGGGGGTTGATTCGGGTTTGGGTTCCGGCGCAGGCTTGAGGACCGGCTCGGGCGCGGGTTCGGGCATGGCTGCTTCATCTTCCACGCCCATGACATCCTCGGCGCCAAACCAGGATGTTATATTGTCGATTGCACCGGTGCCCAGTAGGGTAACCGCCAGCGCGACGGCGGCGATCAGGCTCCAGAACGTTTTGGTTTGATAGAAATGGGATTTCTTCTTTTCCGTTTGTTTATTCATATATTTCCACGCCCTTTCGTATTTGTAGCCAGTATACATGCACCGGGAATATAAAGTCCATATTATTTGATATCATTTAAGCATTAAAACGCAGTTAATAGGATATAACTGTATATAGCCGTGCAAGTGGTGTTTTTGTGTGTTTGCCCATATTCATGCGATTGCATAGGCGAATTCAGACCGAAAGTCTGGAATCTGACAGCATTATACAAGCATGCAATTTCGCCTGCAGACCGACAGTCTGAAATCGATGCCCCTTTGCTTTTGAGAACATTCAATGTATACTATATGTACATTGTGTACGAGGAGGGCCTGGAACTTCCATGATCGAGATTGATGGAAAATACAACACCGCCCTGGTGTTTACCGATGAGCTGGAGGAGGCTGCCCGGGCGCAGATTCAGGCGCTATGCAGTCAAGCCTTTTGCGAGGGCAGCAAGATTCGGATCATGCCCGACGTACATGCAGGCGCGGGTTGCACCATCGGCACCACCATGACCATTGGCGACAAGGTATGCCCCAACCTGGTGGGGGTGGACATCGGATGCGGCATGGAAACAGTGCGTTTGGCTGCCCGCCGGTTGGAACTGGCCAGGCTGGACAAGGTGATACGGGAGCGCATCCCATCCGGCTTTAGCGTGCGGGATACCCCCCATGCAATGGCCGGGGAGATCGATCTTTCTGGGCTCCGCTGGCAGAAGGGGATCAATCTGGAGCGCGCATACCGCAGCATCGGCACCTTGGGTGGCGGCAATCACTTCATCGAGGTGGGTCAGGGCGAAAATGGGGCTCTCTATCTGGTGGTGCATTCGGGTAGCCGCCATATGGGCCTAGAGATCGCAAAGGCCTATCAGGGAGCTGCATACGATCAGTTGGACCAGCGCCCCGTTCCCCGGGATTTGGCCTATGTTAGCGGGCCTTTGCTGGATGATTATTTACACGATATGGCCATTGCCCAGCATTTTGCCGCCCTCAATCGCCGCGCCATGGTGCGGGAGATCCTTAAGGCCATGAAAGTGGACGCCGTGGAGCAATTTACCACCGTTCATAATTACATCGACATCGGCGAGGGGGTACTGCGCAAGGGTGCGGTATCAGCCAAGGCCGGGGAGCGCTTGCTGATCCCCATCAACATGCGGGACGGTTCGCTGATCTGCGTGGGCAAAGGCAATCCCGACTGGAACCAATCCGCTCCCCATGGCGCGGGCCGCCTGATGAGCAGATCGGAAGCCAAGCGCAGCTTTACTGTTTCGGAATTCAAAAAGCAGATGCGCGATATATATACCACCTCGGTTGGAGCGGACACGTTGGACGAATGCCCAATGGCTTACAAGAGCATGGACGCCATATTGAATCACATCGGCCCTGCCGCCGAGGTGATGGAGATTGTGCGGCCGATATATAATTTTAAGGCGGGTGAATAGCAAAAACCCTTGAATAAGGGATTTCTGCATGGTGCCCTTGTATCAGCTCGGACAAACCCAGTAAGGGCAAGGGCTTGGAGGGTCTCGGGCTGTATTTTTCACCCTTTTATAAGTAAAAAAAGCTAAAAAAGAACAGGGGAAAAGGAGGCATGCTTAAACATGTTATAACCTTTTGGATTGCGCGACGGTATTCATCGAGGAACAACAAGCGAGGAAGCGATTCACGAAGAGATGGTTTCAGCCGCTTCCTAAATCTGAGTTATCGAGTGAATGAATCGTCTTGTCCCGCTGAAAATGAGCGGATGAAAGGAGTTGCTTGCGTGAAGTTGCTGTGTCAAGGTCTGGCGCTGTTGCTTGCGGCGCTGTTGCTTGCGGCGCTGTTGGGTGTAAGTTACGCCATAGCCGCTGAAACGGAAGATGCGACCGCCAAGGCGGCTGAAGTAGCCGAGCGAGAAGCGCGCTGGGAGCGGCTGCTCAGCTTTGCCACCGAGCAATATGCGGATTGGGACGCGTATGACATCACCTTCGAATACCTATCCGCCGGTAGGTATGAGCAGGAGACGGATGGCAAGTTGGAGGAGTATGCCCTGGTGGAGGATCTCTATCTGGATGCGTTCAATCAGGCGCAGTTTGAGGAGATCCTGCCGTTGATGCCCAAATTGCGCAAACTGTACCTGACAGATTGCGAACTCCAGGATTATTCGGCGCTGCTGCGTGTGCCGTCGTTGGAAATGCTGCGTCTTGGGTGGAGCGAAAGTTTGCCCGAGCAAGTCGCAACGCTGGAACGACTGCCCGCGCTGAAGAGACTGGAATTGTCTGATGTGCCTGCCGATACGGATCTCTCGTACCTGCTGCCGGTGGCATCGAAACTTACACTGTCGCTCGAATGGCGGCCCGGCCTGCCAGAGCTGTTGGTCACGCTGCCCGGCCTCAAAATGCTGAAGCTGGTAGCGCCTACCGATACAGATATCTCTTTCTTAGCCGCCCTGAATAGCCTGGAGGAGCTGGAGATATATTTCTGTACAGTGGATTTTGACGCCGAGGAAGAAACCATGCTGCCAGAGGTGCCAAAGCTGCCAAAGCTGCGCTCATTAGGGCTATACGGTGACGGTAGCGGTTGGGGATCCGTGATCTCCAACCTACCGGATCTGCCCTCACTGGAGAGCTTCGATACCAATGCAGCTATCGACTTGACGCTGCTTCAGCATGTTCCTGCGCTTCGTGTACTGAGTATTCCAGGCGCTGACGATTTCAGCACGCTCAGTACACTGAAAGCGCTGGAGGAGATCTACATCGAATGGTATCTGCCTGATGATTTATCCCCGCTGCACGGCTTGCCTGCGTTGCGCCTCCTGCAGATCGCCGGTAACCATGCCTGTCCTGTTAGCGACTACCTGGAACAGCTGGAGGCGCTGTACGATGTGAAACCGAATATCGAAATTGTGCTGTATTATTGTTGTTAGGGAAAATAACGAGAGTCCGTACATCTTACCATCGTAGTTCGCGTTACTAAGCGGTATTGGATTACGAGAAGGCAGCTGCGTCGAGCAATACGCGCATGAAAATAGGATTTCGTATGTATACGTCACCGAGCGAACGCACAACATTATGCTCATAGCGACCAAAATTCAAGTCAATAACGGCAAATAAAATACGCACAATGCACAAAAATATGCAACGTACGTATGACGGAGCGCCATCGCTCAAATCCGAACGCAATATCTCCCTAACAATAATCTGAAAGCCGAAAAAAACGTTCGGAAAACGCTTGACGAAACGTGCTTTTTTATGTAGAATCATTTTATTGTTCGGCTTTTGGGATAAACGGTATCGAAAGGGGACATAAGGTTGAAAGAAATGACGCTGGTAAAGCAAGGAAAAACGAAGGATGTGTATCGGTCTTCAGACGGAAAAGAAATCTTTCTTGTTTTCAAGGACGATGCGA
>WQXF01000079.1 GCA_009784985.1 Clostridia bacterium
AGGCTGTGCACGGCACCATGGACGATGTGTTTTTGCGCGTGATTGCAGAAGAGGCGAAGGAGGTGCAAAGCGTTTGATCAACTTAGCGATTCGCAACTGGCGGCTGTTCATCCGGGATCGGTCCACCGTGTTTTATTCCCTGATGGGCGTGTTTATCATCATTGGCCTGTACGTGTTGTTTTTGGGCGATCTGATGGCCGAGGGCGTGGGCGGCGGCGAGCACGGCGCGCGGCTTGTGGACAACTGGATCATGGCGGGCCTGATCGCCGTATCTTCCTTCACTACAACCTTGGGCGCCCTGGGCACCATGGTGGAAGACCGGGACCGGAAAATCAGCAAGGATTTCCGCGCCGCGCCCCTAGGCCGCTGGCAGATTTCCGGCGGATATCTGCTCAACGCAACCTGGGTTGGTTTTTTTATGAGCTGCGTAACCTTTGTACTGGCGCAAATATATATCGTAGTCCGTGGCGGAAGCCTTCTGCCCCTGTTGGATATCCTCCAAGTGCTGGGCGTGATCGGCCTATCGGCGGCGGCATCGGCCACGATGCTCTTTGCCATCACCTATACCGTAACCAGCAACCAGGCCTTTGGCGGGGTGAGCGCGGTATGCGGCACGCTGATCGGTTTTATCACCGGCATCTACATCCCCATGGGCCAATTCCCCCCCGTGGTGCAGATCGTCATGAAGTCCTTCCCCACCACCCATGCCGCCGCGCTAATCCGGCAGATCATGACGGATAGGCCGGTTCAGGCCATGATGCAGGGCGCGCCGGATGTGATGGTTGAAGAAATACAAACCCTCCTGGGCATCATCTTGCACTTTGGCGATTGGCGGGTGCAGCCCTGGGCTCATCTTGCTGTGCTAACGGCCTCGACCCTTGTTTTCTTTGGGCTGTCGGCTTATCTGATATCACGGCCTGCGCGTAGATGAAAACCATGGGCAACCCGCCTCTACCCAGCGCGCCTGCCACGCCCGGTGGGCCGGTTCGGGATCGGGATCGTCGTCCAACCCAAATTGAAAACCGCAGGAGGGGCAGATTTCGTAAGAGCCATACCCTCTGGCATCGTATGGCGGCTCGTACAACCCAACGAAATTACACACCGGACAGATGTTGTCCACGTTTTACTCTCCCTTGTGGCCAGGCTGCCGGTCAAAGTAGGCTTGGCCGTTGCTGGGCTTAAAGTAGGTTCTGGTTGTGCCGTCGGCATTGTAAGCGCCAAAGGCATTGGTGGTTGCATCGTAGATGCGTACCGTGCCGTCGGTATCGGTTTTGACTTGGTGTTGCTCACGGTTTAAGTAAAACGCATGGGCTTGCCGCGCGTAGTCTTCGGCATCCATGGCATCAAAAGCCGGGCCATGGCGGTCAAAGTGATCTTGGAGCGTGTTGATATTGCCCCAATGGAGGGGGCTTTCGCCTATGTAGTTGAGGGCCAGCAGCAACAGCGCTACCAGAAGGATGAGTATCTGCACCCATCTAGATTTGTTTGGTTTGTTTTTCATGGCTAGATTATAGCACCCTTGGCCTGACCAAGCAAATATTTTCCCCTGCTGAGCAAAAGAAAACCCGGTCGTTTTTGTAGGGGCGGATTCCATATCCGCCCAAAACATGGCACCTGGACGAACGAATTCAGGGCGGGCGAAAATGGATTTCGCCCCTACATGGGTGCCCATCTTGATTGCATTAACCCTTGATTCGCATTAAACGATTTTCCCCTTGAACAAACCCCTCGCCTACCGTATAATTTAACCCATGAAAGTATTATTGCGCGTAGCCAAAGAGGCAAAAAAGTACAAGGGCCTGTTTGCAGTCGCAGCCATCAGCACATTGTTGCTGGCCGGGTTGAATTTGATTGCCCCCCGGCTTATGGCGGAAATGACCGCCATGGTGGCCCAGGGGCTTACCAACGAAGGGTTGCAACGGGTGCTGTGGCTAGCCGCCGGGCTGCTGGGCCTGTATCTGGTGCGCATTTTGCTTCGTTATCTAAGTAACTACCTGGCCCACAAAGCCGCGTGGAACTTGGTGCAGGAATTGCGGCTGCGGGTGTACGGCAAGCTCCAATCCCTGTCCATGAGCTATTATCGCAACCACGAAAGCGGCGACTTGGTAAGCCGCACCATCAACGACACCGGCACCTTTGAGTTGCTGTATGCCCACTTGCTGCCCGAATCCATCACCAATGCCATCACCGTGGTGGGCGTCACGGTTATTCTTTTGTCGATTAACCTGCGGCTGGCGCTGCTTACCTGCCTGCCCATCCCCTTTATTTTGTTGAGCGGATGGTTTTTTGCGGCAAAGGTGCGCCCCAACTTCCGGGCCATGCAAAAATCCCTGGGCAGCCTGTCTGCCCAATTGCAAGACAATTTTTCCGGCATGCAAGAGATTCAGGCCTTTGGCCAGCAGCCCGCGGCTTCCCTTAAGGTAGAAGAAAAGGCCGGCACCTTTACGCGGCTGATGCTGCGCGCGTTGAACCTGAGCGCGGTGTTCCATCCCGGCGTGGAGTTCCTAACGGCCCTGGGTTCGGTGCTGGTGGTGGGTTTTGGCGGATACCTGGCCTTTCAGGGGCAGATGGCCGTAGGTGATATCGTGGCGTTTTTGCTGTACTTGGCGCTGTTTTATGCGCCCATCGCCGGGCTGGCCAATCTATTAGAGCAGATGCAGCAGGCCCTGGCCGGAGCGGAGCGGGTGATCGAGGTGCTGGATTCCCCCCAGGTGATCCAAAATACCCCCGGCGCGTTGCCCTTGGAAAATCCCCAAGGTACGCTGCGTTTTGATCATGTGAGCTTTTCCTATACGGACGGCGTGCCCGTGCTGCAGGATGTATCGTTTGATGTGGCTCCCGGCGAGATGGTGGCCATCGTGGGCGAAACCGGTGTGGGCAAAAGCACCTTGGCCCAATTGGTGACCCGTTTCTACGATCCAACGGCTGGCGTGATCGAAATGGATGGCCGCGACCTAAAACAAATCGATCTGCAAAGCCTGCGCCAAAATGTGGCCATGGTGTTGCAAGATACATTCTTGTTTAACGGCACCATCGCCGAAAACATCGCCTTTGCCCGTGCAGACGCCTCTGTGGCCGACATCGAAGGGGCGGCGCGCATCGCCCGGATCCACGATGATATACTGGAATTCCCCGATGGGTACCTAACCCGTGTGGGCGAGCGGGGTGCGCGCCTTTCCGGCGGCCAAAGGCAACGGATCGCCATCGCGCGGGCAGTGCTGTGCGGAGCGCCTGTGCTGGTGCTGGATGAGGCCACCGCGTCGGTGGATGTACAAACCGAGGCCCACATTCAAAACGCGATTATGGAGCTGGCCGGTACACGCACCATTTTGGTGATCGCCCATAGATTAAGCACGGTGCGCAGGGCAAATACGATCCTGGTGTTCCAAAACGGGCGCATCGTGCAGCAGGGCAGCCACGCCCAGCTTGTGGCCCAGCCAGGGCTTTACCAAGAGATGTGCCGCGTGCAGGAGCAGGGCGGCGCTATATAAAGGAGGAGAGACCATGCCCCACGTTTCCTATCAAAAAGCATCCAAAAGAAAACGGCGGGAAATCGACGAAACCAACAGAACTACCTGGGGAAACGTATCCCCCATCACCCGGAAGGTAGAATCCGCCAAAGTGTATAATCGCAAAAAAATCCAACGCTGGCACATGGAACCGCCGACGTTGGATTTTTGTTTTAATCGTTGACAATGATTCCTAAAACCTATACAATGTAGACAACAAAAAACACCATAGAAGGAGGCCTGGATTTTCCATGAAGAAATTCCTCTCCCTGCTCGTTGCGGTATTGTTTATCGCGGCCAGCACCTCGGCCCTTGCGGCCCCGGATCTGTATCCCGCGGGAGACAGGTATCCCCTAGACACAGACGTCAGCATCACCTGGTGGGTGGGCGAGGGGTTTAGGCCGGCCGAAGTCTTTGCTACCGCCGATGAATCCCCCTTCCATGTGAATCTGCAACAACTAACCGGCGTAAACATCGATTGGCGCTGGGTTCCCCACGAGGCCGAGCAGAGCCAGGCGCTCAATTTGATGCTGACGGAAAACCCGCTGCCCGACGTTATCTTCGGCGGCGTGAACCTGGTATCGGACGCAGCCCGCTACATGGAAGAAGGCGTGTTTATCGACCTGACGCCTTACTTGGAGGAGCACGCCCCTGCATACTGGCAGTGGCTCCACTCCAACCCCGCCTATGCCAACGCCTTTAAAACCGACGACGGCAAGTTCTTTGGCTTTGGTTTCTTCCGGGAAGACGGCGGCTGGAACGATTCCTTCAACGGCCCCCTGGTCCGGCAGGATTGGCTGGATGAATGCGGCCTGGAGGCCCCTGTCACCATCTCGGATTGGACCAACGTGCTCACCGTGTTTAACGAGAAGTACGGCGCCACGTTTACCGCCCCCTGGCCTCGCTTTAGGCAAATGGGTTCGGGCATGTCGGGCGCGTTTGGCGCTTATGGCTCCAGCGACTTGTCCCTGTACCTGGACGGCGACGGCAAGGTGCAGATGGCCCAAGCCCAGCCCGAATGGCTCAACTACATGCTGCAGCTCAACGAATGGTGGGCAGCCGGTTTGATCGACCAAGACTTGCTGGCCAACCAATCCGACACCGAAACCAGGGCCAAGGTACTGGCGGGCAGCTCGGGCCTGGCATACTCCTCCATGGGCCAGTTGTCCAACTGGCGCGCCGATGCCGATCAGGCCGGCGAAGGCGCCAATTGGGTGGGCCTGCAATATCCCACAGGGGACGACGGCACCCTGTCCATGATCTTTGGCGGGTACGGCATTGGTTCTACGGTGTGCGTCATCTCCGGCGACACGGACGAAGCCAAGATCCCCGTGATCCTGCAGATGCTGGACTACGCCTATACCGACGAAGGCTTCCTGTTCTGGAACTACGGCGTGCAGGGCGAATCCTGGGATTATGACGCGAACGGCGAGGCCATCTATCTGCCCATCGTTACCGAGGATCCGGACGGCCTGAACAATGCCATCGAAAAGTATTCCGGAACGACATGGAACGGCTGCGGCATCCAGGCCACCAGGCTGTTGTACCTCAAGAACAACCCGGCCTCCATCGAAGCCAACAACCTGTGGTTCTACCCCAACGAGGCTGTGTCGTCCTATTGGCGGCTGCCCCCGGGCATCACCCTTACCGCCGATGAGAGCACCGAGAACGACTTTATCCGTTCCTCCATTTCCACATTGGTATCCGAAACCTGCGCCAAGCTCATCACCGGCGAGATGACCGCCGCCGATTGGGACGAATATGTCGGCCAGTTGGAGAGCCTGGGCCTGGCCAGAATGCTGGAGATCAACCAAGCCGCTTACGAGCGTTACCTGGCCCGGTAACCGGCCAAAAACCAGGGAAGGCGTACGCCGCCTTCCCTTTTTCTCTATTTGTATCACTGTGTCTGGAGGGTTGCAACATGACCACCTCGCCGCCCCGGGCAAAATTCGGAAGCCCGTACAATCCATACAAGCGCAAATCCATCGGCCAAATCATCGCCAGGGATTACAAACAAAACAAGTACAAGTACCTGATGGTGCTGCCGGTGCTTGTATTTATTGCGGTATTTGCCTACACGCCGATGACGGGCCTTGTGATCGCGTTTAAGGAATTCCGGCCCCGTTTAGGCATCGCGGGCAGCAAGTGGGTGGGCTTAACCCATTTCGAAAATTTCTTTAACGATATCTTTTTTGTGCGTATTTTGCGCAACACCTTTTCCATCAGCCTGCTCAACATTTTGTTTGGGTTCCCCGCGCCCATCCTGCTGGCGCTGCTCCTAAACGAAGTACGCAACAACAAGTTTAAGCGTTCCGTACAAACCATCACCTACATGCCCTACTTTATTTCACTGATCGTGGCCTGCGCCCTGATCCGGGTCTATTCCCAAAACAACGGCCTGTTTAGCCAAATTGCCGTGGCCTTTGGCGGCACCAGGCAAAACCTATTGATGAACAAAAACGCGTTCTACCCCATCTATGTCATTTCTGAAATCTGGCAGCAAATCGGGTGGAATTCTATCATATACCTGGCGGCCCTATCCAGCATCGACCAAGAGCAGTACGAAGCCGCGCGCATCGACGGCGCAAACCGTTTTAAGCAGATTCTTTATGTCACGCTGCCGGGCCTGTTGCCCACCATCATGATTTTGTTCATTCTTCGGATGGGCAGCGTGCTCAACGTAGGGTTTGAAAAAATCATATTATTGTACTCAGAAGCAACTTACGAGGTGTCCGACGTGATTTCCACCTACTTATACAGGCGGGGCATCGTGGCGGAAAACCCATCCTTTAGTTACGCTACGGCCATCGGTTTGTTTAACTCCGTGGTGAATTTAACCTTCCTTTTGGTGTTTAACTGGCTCGCCAAAAAAGCAACCAAGTCCAGCCTATTTTAGAAAGGGGGCGCCGCATGATGATCCCATCCGCCGCAAAAAAGCAAAAAAAGAGCAGCCTGTTCCGCCCCACGCTGGGCGACCGGGTTTTTGACATCTGCAACGGCGTATTCCTTGTGCTGCTGTGTGTCGTTACGATTTATCCGATGTACTACGTGGTGGCCGCATCCTTTTCCAACAACATCGCGCTGCTCACCAATCCGGGCTTCCTGCCCTATCCACGGGGGTTCAACGCGGGCGCGTACCGCCTGGCGTTTTCCCACCCGCTGCTGGTGTCCGGTTACCAAAACAGCCTGATCTATCTGGGCACCGCCCTGCCCATCAACCTGGTGATGACGCTGTTTTGCGGGTACTTTATGGCTTCGAAGGGTGTGCTCCTTAAAAAACCCATCATCGCCTTGATTATGTTTACCATGTTTTTCTCCGGCGGTATGATACCCATCTACCTCAACATCCGCAACCTGGGTTTGTTTAACTCCCTATGGTCGCTGACCCTGCCCGGCGCCATGAGCGTATTTAACTGCATCATCTGCAAAACCGCCATCGAAGCTGTACCCGACAGCCTGCAAGAATCCGCCTATATCGATGGGGCCAATGATTTTGTGATCGTATTCCGTATCATATTCCCGTTGATTATGCCCACCGTGGCTGTGCTGCTGCTGTACTACGGCGTAGCCCATTGGAACAGCTGGTTCCCCGCCTCCCTGTACATCGAAGATAGAACCAGGCTGCCGGTGCAAAACATACTGCGCGCCGTGCTCATCGCCAACTCCGACATCCTAAACGCCGCCGCCACCGAAAACGATAGGATCGACCAGTTTGCCGAAACCATCAAGTACGCCGCCATCGTGATCACCACGGTGCCCGTGCTTTGCATTTACCCCTTCTTGCAGCGCTATTTTGTCAAAGGAGTGATGATCGGCGCGGTGAAGGGATAAAAGAATATATATATAACGATCAATAGGGAGGAATGTCTGTGCAACAGATCAACATCGCACTCATCGGTACCGGCGTCATCGCCCACGCCCACATGGAATACTATGGCGAGATTGAAGGCGTCAACGTAATCGCCGCTTGTGACCTGGACGAAAAAAAGCTGAATGACTTCTGCGACAAGTGGCACATCCCCCACCGCTACACGGATTATCGCGAACTGCTCAAGCGCGATGACATCCTGGCCGTGGATGTTTGTTTGCACAACAACCTGCATGCCCCCATCTCCGTGGCGGTGATGGCCGCGGGCAAACACTGCTATTGCGAAAAACCCATGGCCGGCTCCTATAACGACGCCGTAGCCATGAAGGAAGCCGCCGCCCATTACGGCGTAAAGCTGCACATTCAATTGGCCATGCTGTACGGGGCCCATGGCAACGCCGCCAAAAAGTTGGTGGACGGGGGCCGCCTGGGCAAAATCTATCACGCCCGTTCCTACGGGTACCGTCGTAGGGGCCGCCCCTTTGTAGACGGTTATGCCGAAAAGGAGTTTGTATCGCCCCATTGGGCGGGCCATGGCGCACTGTACGACATGGGCGTGTATCACATCTCCCAACTCCTGTATTTGCTGGGCACGCCCAAGGTGGAGCGGGTGAGCGGAACGGTATATCAAGAGCTGGCCATGGACAGCAAGCGCCGGGTGGAATCCGGTTATGATGTGGAAGAGCTGGGCGTGGGTTTTGTAAAGTTTGCGGGCGGCCTCACCATGGACATCCTGGAGAGCTGGGCCATCCACGGCAGCGAGTTCCCCATGTCTGCCCTGTACGGCACCGAGGGCGGCCTACAGTTTGCCATGAAGGGCGAAACCAAATCCATGAAGTTCTTTTCCGAGATCGAAGGGTACCCCGCCGAAACCGAGCTGGACCTTGGCGCCGAGCAGTATCGCCGCCATCAACTCAACCCCAAGCTTTTTTCGGTGTACGAAAAGTGCCAGGCCCACTGGATCGGCGCGCTGCGCGGTGAGTGCGAGCATATCGACACACCCCACATCGCCCTGCAAACCATGCTAATATCCGAGGGTATCTTTTTATCGGGCAAGCTAGGCCGCGAGGTTACGGCGGACGAGATTCCCGAACTAAGCGTATCCAACGCCATTCGCCGCCAGGACGCCCCCTTTGGGGAGCTCACCTATCCGCCACATCCTTTCTATAAATAAAGATTAGGAGGAAACCACATGAAACCTCGTTTTGGCATCGCCTCGTATTCCTTTCACGGCCTTTTTGGGCTAGGCGCAATGACCGCCGTGCAGTACCTGGAAACCATTCGCTACCGTTACAATGTGGAATACGCCGATATTTGGAACCACATGCTGGCCTCCTACGACGAGGACTATCTAAAGATGCTCCGCGCCCAGATGGACGAGCGCGGGTTGACTCTGGCCAACCTTTGCTGCGACGGCGCCCATCCCTGGGATGATGCCGAGGACGTGCGCAACCGCAACGACGCCATGGCCGCCGATTGTCTGCGGGCCGCCCGCATACTGGGCGCTCAGTCCATACGTTTTGATGTAGGCATCCAAACCGATACCGCTACCGATGAACAAATTGATTACGTGGCCCGCAAATTCAGCGCATACGCAAAAACCTGCGCTGAATTCGGCGCAAAGTTTGGCCCGGAGAACCACTGGGGCGCATCGCGGGATATCGCGGTGATCCGCAAACTGATCCAGGCCGTCAACGCCCCCAACTACGGCCACCTATTGCATCTGGGCAACTGGCAGGGCAAAACCCCCGAAGACAAATTTGCCAACGACCTGGAGATGGCCCCCAAGTCCATGCATATGCACATGCACTTCGAGGCCTGCCAAGACGCGGATCACCTGTTCCCCCTGTTGGCCAAGGCAGGTTACCCTGGCGTGTGGAGCATTGAAAGCCACAAGTCCACCAACGAATACAATAACGTGGCCTTCCAACTGGCCCAGGCCCGCAGGGTGATCACACCGTTTGATTATTGATTAAAAGCGAGGAAATATTGCATGAAGCTGCGTTTAGCCGTTATCGGGTTTGCCCATATGCACGTTGTGGGCCTGGTAGAACATTTTACCGCCACAGGGGCTGTGGAATGGGCCGCGTTTGCCGATCTGCCCCAAAAGAAACAATCCATCTCAACCCAAATGGATACCCGCCGCTCTAACATCAAAGCCGCAATGGCCCACACCGGGGTGCACAAAGAATATACCGACTGGCGCAAGCTGCTAAACGAAAATCAAATCGACTTGGCCATCTGCTGCGCGGAGAACGTACGGCATGGCCAGGTGATTTGTGAACTGCTGTCCCGGGGAATCCATGTGGTGGTGGAAAAACCCATGGCCACATCCATGGCCGACGCCCTGGCCATGGCCGACACCGCCAGGCGAAGCGGAGCCAAACTCATCGTGAATTGGCCCAGCACCTGGAGCCCCAGCATCCGGTTGGCCCAAAAGATGCTTGAGGACGGCGCTATTGGCAAACCCTTTCGCTTTCACTATCGAAACGCCACGTCGTTGGGGCCCTTTAGTTATGGTCAAACCTTAAGCGATACCGAAAAGGGCGCCGAGTGGTGGTACGATGCCTCCCTGGGCGGCGGCGCTTTTTGGGACTACTGCTGTTACGGCGCATGCCTCTCCAGCTGGTTTTTGGATCAAGCCCCTGTGGCCGCCACGGCCATGCGCGCCAATTTTACCAGCCCCTTTGGAGATGCCGAAGATTTTGCGACCGTCACGATGCGGTATGCCGATGCCATCTCCATTCTGGAAGGGAGTTGGGCCACCCTGGCCAGCGGTGTGCCCAGCGGCCCGGTGGTCCACGGCTGCGAAGGAACCCTGGTGACCATGGGCGACAGCGTTCACATTTATAAAGACAGAAACAGCACAGAACCAACGGAGATCATCCAGGCTGCGCCGCTGCCTGCGGGACGCACAAATATCGGCCAAGAGGTGATCCATCACCTACAGGCCGGCGATCCTTTGCATCCCACGCTGGACCTTCCCGTAAACCTTCGGGCCATGATGGTGCTCGACGCCGGATACCGCTCCAGCATCAGCGGCAAGTTGGAGCAGGTGGCGGATGATCACTATGCAGTAGGGAAGCTAGGCCATGTATGACTTCAAATATGACATCGTGGGGATTGACATGCCCTGCCTGGACTTAAACGTAAGCGTGGGTGCTTTTCCCAAACCCAATGACTACATGCGCATTGATCAATACTCTTGGCAGGGTGGCGGAAGGGTGGCCACGGGCCTTGTGGCCGCCGCGCGCCTGGATGCCAAGTGCGCCATCATCGGCGCCGTAGGCGATGATTTTCACGGCCGCTTTTGTGTGAAGGATTTTGAGCGCCACGGGGTGGATACCCAGGCGTTTTATGTGGATCCAACCGCCATAACGCCCCTGTCGGTGGTCGTCAGCAATCGGGAGAGCAACGGCCGGAGCATACTCTCTCACTGGGGCGATACCGCCTTGCCGCCCCTGGATGATGCCTGCCGCCGGATGATTGAGCAGGCCAAGTATCTGTTCCTGGCCTATACGGGCAAGATCCATGCAGAGGCGGCGCGGATCGCCCACGCCGCCGGTGTTAAGGTGCTGATGGATGCCGACGATACCTCCCAGGCGATGATGGACTTATTGCCCATCATCGACGTTTTTATTGCTTCGGAGTATTTTTACAAAAATCGCTACACCGGCACAGATTACGAAACCCACCTGCGGGAATTGATTGGCCTGGGGCCCCAAATCGCCGTGTTTACATTGGGCGAGAAGGGATGCGTAGGCCTGGGTCCGGAGGGTTATTTTGAGTTGCCTGCCTTTGCCGTGGATGTGGTGGACACCGTAGGCGCGGGGGATGTGTACCACGGGGCCTTTGCCGCAGCCCTGGTTCAGGGTATGGGCGCAAAAGAGGCGGCGCGTTACGCCAGCGCAACGGCAGCCATCAAATGCACCCGGATCGGCGGGCGCGCAGGCATTCCGGACAACGCCACGGTGCAACAATTCTTGCGAGACGGAACCATCGATTACACCGAAATCGACCGCCGCGTCGTTTTTTATCAAAGGGGATTGGAGCATGTATAGGCCAAACATCGTGCTGGGCGTAATGCCCACCAAGCGCGGATTTCTTTCCATGGAAGAAGCCAAACGCCAGAAGGACGCCTTTATGGCGGTGATCCGTTCGATAAAGCCAAAGGCGGTCACCATCATCGATATCGACGATCTGTGCGAAAACGGCATCGCCTTTGACATGGAGGCCGTGCCGCGGATCATCCATACGTTTAAAGAGGCGCGCATAGATGCGCTGTTTGTACCCTTTTGCGACTTTGGCGAGGAATCGGTGGTGGCCACTGTGGCGGCTGCCCTGGCTTTGCCCACGCTGATTTGGGGCAACCGGGATGAAACCGTAAACACCGACGCCAGCCGGGGCCGGGATACCCAGTGCGGCATGTTTGCCGCCACCAAAGTATTAAGGCGCCACGGCGTGATGTACAGTTATATCTTTAACTGTGAAACCGGCAGCGACGCGTTCAAAAGCGGCTTTGAGCGGTTCATCCGTGTGGTGGCTGTGCTCAAGGATTTGCGCGGGCTGCGCATCGCAAAAATCGGGGAGCGGCCCCAGCCCTTTATGAGCGTGATGACCAACGAGGCCGCCTTGATCCAACCGTTTGGCATCACCACCGTACCCATCGCCCCGGAAACCATCGTAAAGGCCGCCGAACAAATTCGCTCGGAAAACCGCGAGGAATTCCAACGCTATTACGCCGACGTAACCGCACGCATGGACACCGGCGCTATGGAGCCCCTTGCCGTACAAAAAGCCGTGGCCTTTAAGCTGGCCACCCAGCAGGCGATGTTAGAACACGGTTGCACCGTGGCCGCCATGGAGTGCTGGTCGGGCTGTTCCAGGCTGTTGGGGGCGCCGGTGTGTTTGACGCTAGGTGAGTTGGCCGACCAGGGTTTGCCCATCGCCTGCGAAACCGATATAAACGGGGCCATCACCCTGGCCATGATGCGGGCCTGCCTGCTGGGCGAAGAAGCGGCTTTTTTGGCCGACCTCACCGTCCGCCATCCACAAAACGATAATGCCGAGCTTTTGTGGCACTGCGGCCCCTTCCCCTATTCCCTCAAAGCGCCCAAAAGCAAGGCCCGGCTCATCGACGGGCAGGAGCGTTGGGAATTAAAGCAGGGCGATTTGACCCTATGCCGCTTTGACGACATCGACGGGCAGTATTATCTTTTTGCCGGCGAAGGCAAAACCACCACCGGCCCGGAAACCACCGGCACCTATGTGTGGCTGGAGGTAGATGATTGGAAGCGATGGGAAGAAAAGCTGATGTTCGGGCCCTACATTCACCATATTGGCGGCATGTACGGTACGTTTTTGCCTGTACTGCGCGAGGTGAGCCGCTATCTGGGCATTCGTTTTGACACCGTGGATTCAGACGGGCCTCGCAGCCTGTGATTGAACAGGAGGAAAATCCTTGCTAGTACCCATGAAAACAATCCTGGATCATGCCTATCGTTACAAATATGGG
>WQXF01000080.1 GCA_009784985.1 Clostridia bacterium
CGGTGGCCCTCTCCTCAATTCGCCATTGTCGCGCTGTGGCGCTCTGTGGCTCATTGGCCTTCCGCGCCGTCTCATCGCGCCACTGGCGCGACGGCGCTCCGGCCCCCTTTGACAAGGGGGGCATGGGGATTTCAGCGAAGTATTCGTTCCAAATCCCTACCTCCCTTGTTAAAGGGAGGGGGACCGCCGCGGCGGTGGAGGGATTCTGCAGAGCGGTTTTGGCAATACCAAGTTTGTAACTTCCAAACCCTCCCCTTGCAAAAAATGCCTCGGTTTAGTACAATTGCTGGGGTATCGCTGTACGGGAGGAAATAAAGGCATGGAAGGCGTCCAAAACGGCGTGCAAAACATACAGGAAATGCAGGATATGATCCGCCAGCTTAACCTGCGGGGCAGGCGCTTGAGCAAGGGGCATCGGCGCATCGTAGATTACATCGAGGAACACTACGACAAAGCGGTGTTTATGACCGCCTCCAAGCTGGGCGACAAGGTGGGTGTGAGCGAATCCACGGTGGTGCGCTTTGCCTTGGCCATGGGGTACGAGGGGTATCCCCAGCTCCAAAAGGCCCTGCAGGAGCTGGTGCGGCACAGGCTCACCAGCACCCAGCGGTTTGAGATGGCATCGGGTATCGATCCCAACGCGGTGTTGCGCACCGTGCTTAAGACCGACATGCAAAACATCCGCGCCACCATCGAGGATTGCGACGAGGCGATTTTTGGGCAAGCGGTGGAGGGCATACTCAGTGCCCGGCGCATCTATATTTTAGGGATGCGTTCGGCTGCTCCTTTGGCCCAGTTTATGGGGTATTACCTGCATTATATTTTTCAGAATATGTGGGTGCTGGGCGAGGGGATCAACGATGTGTTTGAGCAGGTTTCCCATGTGGGCAAAGAGGATGTGCTGGTGGCCATCAGCTTCCCCCGGTATTCAAAGCGCACGCTGGAGGCCATGACCATTGCCAAGGGCCGGGGCGCCATGGTGATTGGGCTCACCGACGGCCCCATGTCGCCCCTCCACGGGGTTTCGACTTTTTGCTTAACCGCCCATACCGACATGACTTCCTTTGTGGATTCCCTGGCCGCCCCGCTGTCGCTGATCAACGCGCTGATCGCCGCGCTGGGCATACGAAAAAAGAAGGAACTCTCCGAACATTTTGCGCAAATGGAAGGTATTTGGGATGCGTACGGTGTGTATCTCCGCCAAGAAAAGCGATAATAAAGGCGCTGTGCTGGTGATAGGCGGCGGCCCTGCGGGGTTGATGGCGGCCCTGTTTGCAGCACGCGCCGGTGCAAGGGTGACGCTGCTGGAGCGCAACGAAAAGCTGGGCAAAAAGCTGTACATCACCGGCAAGGGGCGCTGCAACGTAACTAATACCGCCGACTTTGACGATTTTTTCCGCCAAGTGCCGCGCAACCCCCGTTTTTTGCAGGCGGCGGTCCGTGGGTTTTCCCAGGCCAACCTCCGGGCATTGCTGCAGGAATGGGGCGTGCCTACAGTTGAAGAGCGGGGCGGGCGGGTGTTTCCTGCCAGCCAAAAGGCCAGCGATGTCACGCGGGCGCTGACCCGTGCGTTGGAAGCTGCCGGTGTGGGCGTGCGGCTGAATGCCCGGGTTGGCTCGATTTTGCCCATGGATGATGGGGTGCGTGTCGTGCTGGAAAACGGCGAAGCCATTATCGCCCGTGCCGTGGTGATCGCCACCGGCGGGGCCAGCTATCCGGCCACCGGCAGCACCGGCGACGGTTATGCTTTTGCCGGGGCGCTGGGGCACACGGTGTTTCCGCCCCTGCCTTCGCTGGTTCCGTTGATCACACGGGAACGCTGGCCCACCCAGCTGCAAGGGCTGGCGCTCAAAAATGTGCGCCTCTCGGCCCGGCTGGACGGCAAAATTGTTTTTAGTGAGCTGGGCGAGATGCTGTTTACCCACTTTGGCATATCCGGGCCCCTGGTGCTGGAACTTTCCAGCCATGTACCCGCGGATCGTTGGAAAAACTGCGAGGTGTGGCTGGATACCAAACCCGGCCTGGAGGAAAAAAAGTTGGACGCCCGTCTCCTGCGCGATTTTGAGGCTGCCTCCCGCAGGCAACTGCGCCACGCTTTGCCCGGCCTGCTGCCCGCGCGCCTAGCGGACATGCTGCCGTCATTATGCGATATCCCGGCGGAAAAGCCTGTGCACCAAGTGACGAAAGATGAGCGTAGGCGGCTGTGCGCGTTGCTGAAGGCATTGCCGTTGCCCATCATCGGCACAAGGCCTGTTGCCGAGGCCATCATTACCAGGGGCGGCGTAGAAGTAAAAGAAATCAATCCTTCTACCATGGAATCTAAGCGCGTGCCGGGCGTCTATTTTGCCGGTGAGGTGATCGACGTGGATGCCCACACCGGGGGCTATAATTTGCAGATTGCTTTTTCGACGGGGGCCCTGGCAGGGGCTTCTGCGGCACGATACGTGAACGACGGGAGGAGGACTTTGCCATGAAAAAGATATGTTTGTTTTCTGTTTTTGTGCTGGCGCTGTGCATTCTTTTTGCCGGATACTCCTTTGCGGAACTGTGGGATCGAATCGACGGTTCCACCGCCACCCTTCCCTTGAGCGAAGCGATCCTCATGTATCACTTGGACATCGACTCTGTGCAGGCAAGCGGGCGCATCGTCCATTCAAAAACCTACGATGCATACCGGGGGCTGCTATCAGGCGAGCGAGACTTGATCTTTGTGCCGCTGCCCGAGCAGGGAGAGTTAGAAGCCATCGCACAGGGACTTGCCGAAAGCAGCGCCGAGCCTTTTCAGATGCCCGAGCTTACCTATGAACCCATCGTCAAAGAAGGGCTGGTTTTTATCGTTAATACGGCCAACCCTATCAACGAATTATCGGCAGAACAGTTGAAGGGCATTTATTCTGGACAAATCAAAAACTGGAGCGAAGTGGGCGGAGGCGATGTCGCCATCAGGCCATTTCAGCGCAATAGCGACAGCGGCAGCCAAACGGCTTTTTTGCAATTGTTGATGAAGGACACCAAGCCCCAAAGCGCCGTTGCGTCCTTAACCTATGACAGCATGTGGTACCTTGTTGAAAGGATTGCCGCCTATGACAACCAGGAGAGCGCCATTGGTTATTCCATGTACTTTTACGTCACGCAAATGGTTGGGAATGAAAACATTCGTTTGTTGGCTGTGGACGGTGTTGTTCCAAGCGAAGAAACCATCGCTTCAGGCGCTTACCCGTTGGTAACAGGTTATTATGCCGTGTATCGCAGTGATTTGGCCGAGGATCATCCGGCGCGTAAGCTGGTGGATTGGCTGGTATCCGAAGAGGGGCAGGAAGTTGTGGCGCGGGCGGGTTATGTCCCCCTGAGCGTGGCATCATTTGAGCAGAACGCGCAAGATGCCCAACTTACTATAGCTTCAAGCGGCACCGGCGGATCACGCCAAGATACCCCTGTCCAACGTTACCTGGGACGGATGGAAGCTTGGGCCGATGAGGATGAAGCGTTTTGGTATCGTACATACGATTTGCTGGATGACTGGGAAGCAAAGGAAAATTTGGCATGGAAGTCCCAGAGCCATTTCACATCGGTGGTGGACGGCAGGCTTTTGCAGCATGTTGTGTGGGATCTAAAGCGAAGCGACTATTTGCCTTCGGCATGGCGCGTACACTCGGTGATCTTTGATATGGATAGCTGGGAAAAAATAAGCCTGTCCGATCTTTTTTATGATGAATTCGATTATGTTCGCTACATCAACGAGCAAGCCGCACTTGCTTTATTCGAACATCCATGGAAAGGCGCTGAATATACGCCGGTTGTAGAACAAATGCTGCGCCGCCCTTTTGGCGGCTTCCCATATGATTATCCCCATTTTCGCATCGTGGAAGGCGATTTTGGCGGTCGCGAATTGGAATTGTTGATCGACTATGAAAGCCCTTTGTTTGCAACGAATCTGACCTATGATTATACAGCCATCCGGATTCCGCTTCCGGATACCGTTAGCCCTTACGGAGCACCCTGGGCCAACGTAACCATTGATACATCCGATTCGCCGTTGCACATTGCGCGCATCACCCTTCCCGAAGGAAAGGATCCGCGCATCGCCGAACAAATAAACGCCGGGCTGTCCAAAGCGGGACAACAAGCCTTGGCGCATCCGATGGTGCAGGCGGGCGCCGAGTATAGCGTACCCCTTGTACCCAGGGTGCGCCTGAATGAAAAGTATCTTACCGTTCGCTATATTGGCAATGAGGGGTACAGGGAGGGAGACCAAGCCACTCTTGTAGCAGCGACATTTGACATAGAAACCGGCAAATCCATAGACGGCATGGAACTCTGGAAGATAGGAATGAAATTGGCAGATCAAAAAGGCATTTCGGACGATTTAGGTCTTTGGTCTGCCCCGCTGTCTTTGTATAAAGAACCGATTGACGCCCATTTTACCTCTGGCTATTCTGACGAAGCGTATGAGATGCCGCCGTTATCCAGGATGGTATATATCGGTTGTAGGGCGTGGTACTACTATGAGGATTTACGGTTCACAATAGTATACTTTGACCCGGAAGAAAACGCTGAACACCAGATGAATGTATCCTTAAAACTGCTCCAGGAACAAGGTTTGTTCCAGTGAGCGAATGAGCAAGGAGATTGCGGTATGCCAAAACAAATCACCGTGACGCTAGAAGGCAAGCCCTTGCGATGCGAGGCGGGCACGTCCATACAACAGTTGATTGAGGAGTTTTTGCCCGAATGGCGGGCCGACGCCATTGCGGTGCGTGCGGGCACCGCCGTAAAGGGGCTGCGTTGGCAACCCAGGCAAGACTGCGAGTGCACCCTGCTTACCTACGCCAACGAAGAAGGCCAACGCATATACGAGCGCTCCGCACGTTTTGTGTTGTTGCTGGCGGTGCGGGAGGTGATGCCCGGCGCGCGGCTGCGCTTTGAGCATAGCTTGGGCAATGGCCTGTATATCACCGTGGAGTGCGACGGTGGGTTCAACAGCGCCACGGTGCCCAGGTTGGAGCAGCGCATGCGGGAGATCGTACAGGCCAACGAGCCGCTGATCCGCACCCGCTGGACCCGGCAGCAAGCCATGGATTACTTTGAGGCCGACGGCCAGGCCGACAAGCTTCGCCTATTGCGCTATCGCCCCTTCGACTATTTTGACGTATATACCTGCCGGGGTATGAGTGATTATTTTTACGGTGAGATGCTGCCTTCTACCGGGTATTTGCGCGGCTTTTGGCTGCAATTTCACCTGCCCGGTTTGATATTGCAACTGCCCGCCCCCGATGGGCCCAATCGCCCCGCTCCGTTGCAAGCCCGGCCCAAATTGCTGCGCACCTTTGCCGAAACCGCACGCTGGGCCAACATCCTTCATTGCGGCAACGCGGCGGATCTAAACGACTTGATCGCGCAAAACAAGATCCGCCCGTTTATGCGGGTCAACGAGGCGTTGCATGAGCGCGGCATCGCCGCCATCGCCGATCAGATTTTGCATCGCAGGGCGCGGGTGGTGCTGATCGCCGGGCCGTCTTCATCGGGCAAAACCACCTTTGCCCATCGCTTGGACATCCATTTGCGGGTGGGCGGCCTGGAGCCCATGGCCCTATCCCTGGACAACTATTATCTTAACCGCGAACAGGTGCCCCTGGACGAAAACGGCCAGCCCGACTTGGAATCCATCGACGCGCTGGATTTGCCCCTTTTTAACGAGCACCTGGTGCGGCTGCTGCAGGGCGAAGAGGTAGAAATTCCGCGCTTCTCGTTTAAAACTTGCAGCCGGAAGGAAGAAGGCGTCCCCATGCGGCTGCGGGCGGATCAGCCCATCCTTGTCGAAGGCATCCACGGCCTCAACAACAGGCTCACCGCCGGTATCCCCAGCGAGTATACGTTTAAGGTGTACATCAGCGCCCTTACTCAACTGAATTTGGACAACCACAACCGCATCCGCACCACCGATGTACGGTTGTTGCGCCGCCTGGTGCGCGATCACAAGTTCCGCCACGCACCGGTGGAGCGCACCATGTCGATGTGGGATTCGGTGCGGGTGGGTGAAGAGAAGTACATTTTCCCCTTCCAAGAGCAGGCCGACGTGATGTTTAATTCGTCGTTGCTGTACGAGTTGCCCATCCTCAAAAAGCATGCCTATCCCATCCTCAATGAGGTGGGGGAGGACAGCCCTTGGTGCCTAAGGGCGCACCGGCTGCTAAAGTTTTTGCATTACTTTTTGGATGGGCCTGCGGAGGATGAGATTCCGCCTACTTCGATTTTGCGGGAGTTTATTGGTGGGTGTACGTTTTATATGGAGTGAGGGGCTGTTGTGTAACCATAAGCAATGCGAATCAAGGGTAAAACGATCAAGACAGGCATCTATTGTGGGCAATGATGTAGGGGCGATTATCAATCGCCCGTCGCCTAAAACAAACATGGGTTTGTGCGATACAGCGGGCGATTGATAATCGCCCCTACAAGGAAGACGGCGTGCCCTGCCTTTGATTTGCGTTATGAATGAAGTCTGCAAAAATAGAGAGGTGATGGATTACCTTGTTTATGAAGAGCTTATTCTTTGGACTGCGCCAACCGCTCTATAACGCGGAAACCGAAGCCGCCATACAGGAGGCAAGAGATATGATGGCGGGAAATACCGATGCTACAGTTTACGGAAGCGTTGCGGAAATGAACGCCGATATTGATACAGAAGGCGACCAAGAATAAGGGGATTCATTCTTATGACCGTGAATAGAAACCAAATTGAAATTCAGCGCGAAGGACTTGACGCCCTAGTGCAAAGGCTAGGACGAGCGGGTGCTATACGTTTCCTTCAATTATTTAACAAAGGAAGTGGAGACTACACAAAAGAGAGGGATGCCCTTTTTGAAGGGCTGAGTGTTGATGATATTGCGGATGCAATTGTTCGGAATCGTGAAATAAACTAGTTGAGGAGTGAACAGGAAGCAGGCCATGAAAAACATATTGATTTGGGGCGTTCCGCGAAGCGGAAAGTCTACATTGGCATACATGATAAGGCAAACGTTCGGTCACAGTGTGATTCAGCTCGACGCCATGAAGCGTGTTTACGATATCCTTCGGCCAGAGGACAACATCTACGCGCCGGAAACGACAGACTTTGATGAAGCCAGAATGATGGCAAAAATAATGATTGGGCTGATTCAATGCCTAAGCTGGGGCAATGCCCGCGGCGAGTTTCACGTGTATGAGGGCGTTAGCTTTGACATGGATACAATCCTGCCCGCCCTGCCCAAAGAAAAGTTTCCTGTATCTTTAGAAAATTTTGTCATTATCTGTTTGGGCTATGCCGAAATTTCGCCAGAAGAGAAAGTAAAAGAAATGATTCGATACGAAACCGCAAGTGATTGGTCTTGCGGAATGAATGTGGAAACAAAATTGGCGCACTGCGAATCATTTTGTGATGAAAGTAAGGCTGTTAGAAAAACCGCTGAAAGATTGGGGCTGAAGTATTTTGATGTTTCGTTTGAACGTGATAGGGTTTTTGATGAAATCATGCAATACATAAAGCAAAACTTGTTTGTGTGAGGTACAGTATGCAAGAAGTGTGCATTTTCTACTTCTCCGGCACAGGCATGACAAAATACGTTATCGATAAAATGAAACTTGCACTCGAAAAAAACCAGACGCAGGTCGATGTTTTTGCTATCGAAAACACCCAGGCGCAAAGCCTCTCGCTAAATGATTATGACGCCATAGGCATCGCGTATCCTGTGCATGCTTTTAACGCGCCTAAAATTGTTGTGGATTTTGCCCGCAGCCTGCCCAAAGTTGAATCTCTCGACACATTTGTGATCAGCACGGCAGGGGAGCATCACTGGGCAAATTTTGCTTCATCGGCACTGCTAATCAAAATACTGCGCAAGAAAGGCTTTTGTGTGTTTTACGATAGGCCCTTTGTCATGCCTTCCAACTTTATCGTAAAAGACGATGAAACCAAAGTGCGGGCTAAAATCAGCAAAGTCAATGCTCAAATCCCCATTGCAGTTTACGAAATACTCAGCCGTATTACGTATCAACAGCGTGCAAGTTTTTTTGCAAAAGCCGCCGCTGTGCTTGGCAGGGCCGAATGGTTTGGCGCTAAGTGCGTTAAACTATTTTATTCAGATAAAAAACGCTGCGATGGTTGCGGCTTGTGCGCGGCGAAGTGCCCGAATCGCAACATCTCCATTCAAAAGAACCGCGCGGCTTTCCGTTGGAATTGTGGATTGTGCATGAGGTGTTTTTACATTTGCCCCAAAAGCGCTATCAAAATCCATCGCCCATTTGGTTTTATTGGTTTTGATCGGTGGTACGAGAATGCAGATTTTGCATACATCGCCAGCAAATCCCCTGATACTTCTTCCCGCCGCAGGCCAGAATAGCGGCGAGAGGAGGCGAATTAAACTTGAAGAGGACAACCCTGGTGATCCTTTGCGTGGCGCTGGTTTGCGCGCTGGCGGGGTGCGCAAGTAATGTGGGCACACCGTTGCCGTCGCCGGAGCCATACGGCCCCACCATGCTGCCTTCCAGTACCATGATGCCCGCACCTGTGATGCCCGAAGGCACCGCGGCGCCGGGAGCCACCGTGGGGCCGGAAACAACCGGCGCCATGTCCACGGTGGATGCCGCGGCTGCGGCCAAGCGTGTGAGCGACGAGGTGGTAAAGCTCAGCGAGATCGACAAGGCCACCACCGTGGTGATGGGCAATACTGCGCTGATCGGCGTACACTTTGCCACCCAGTACAGGGGCGAGATGACCACGCGCATCAAGGACATGGTGGAGGAGCGAGCCAAAGCGGCCGCTCCTTCCATCCAGCGGATTTCCATCACGGCGGATCCCGACCTGATTGCCCGTATCCAGGCCATTTTAACCAAGGTGCAAAATGGCGCGAGCGCTACAGAGATCGGCGCGGAGTTTTCGGAAATCGTGAACCGTGTGGTGCCGGTGTAGGGTGCCGTACAATCTCCATGTAGGGGCGATTATCAATCGCCCGCCAGCCTTTTCGGGCGATTGATAATCGCCCCTACATGGATGCCTGCCTATGAGGGCCGATAATCCCGGTATTCTTCCACCGCCCCCAACAACGCGGCCATGTTTTCGGTTGGCACGTCCATGCCCATCTCCAGGCACAGGCCCAGCCCGCCTTCGGGCAGATACAACGTTTCCACGCAGGTGCGCACATGCTCCTTAAGTTCCGCGGGCGTGGCAAAAGGGAACAACTGCCGGTCCAAATCCAGCATCACGGGGATTTTGCCCTTGCAGATCCGTGCCAGGTTGTCCAGGCCGTTAGCGCGGATTTGTGGGTTGATCATGTTGACGCCAATCTCCGCCAGGTCTGCCATGATTTCGGTTATATCCCCATCGGAGTGCATATACACGTACCGGCCGGTATCCCGCACGCGTTGATATAGTTTTTTGTACGCGGGCTTTAGGTACTTGCGCCAGCGCTCCGGGCCGATGGCCAGGCCCCGCTGCGTGCCCAGGTCATCGCCGAAAACGATCACCGGGCCCGGGTTTTTGCCTAGGATTACATCCAACTGGCGTAGGTTGTATTCCGTTACCTTGTCGATGAGTTGCTGGAGTTCGTCGCATTCCTCGGCAAAGTCCAGCATCGCCTCTTCAAATCCACGCAGATCTAACAGCCGCAAGTACAAAAACCCATGGGGAATGTGGCCGTTTCGTTGGGACGGTATCTGCAAAGAAGCGATGTCTTCCCGGCGGGGAATAGGATGGCCGGTTACCACGGCCTCCATACCCGCCTCCACGTTGGTCCACACGCAGCCCCATTCATCTGTGAAAGTTCCCGCATGGTAGGAGGGCGGCATGTGCTCAAACGGATCGTAGTCCTCGGCCAGCAAGTCTTTGGTATTGGGAAACAGGCTTTGATGGGCCGCCACCAAGTCGCGTATCTCCCGGGGGCGCTTGCGCCAGGCCGCCGGATGGATCCACACATCCACAGGCAGCCGTGGGGGAGAATCGTAGGTGAGCGCACGGATCAGCAGTTCTTCTTTGGTCAAAAATAATCACCTCATTATTTACATAGATGCTATCGTGTGATAGGCTTATCATATCACATATAGAGGTGAGATAAAATGCAAAAAGCAGACGGAATGCGTTACGCGCCCAAGGGCGAGGCCAAGCCTGTGGTAAAGGACGGGGAATTTGTGTTTGCCGCCGCCGCGCTGCGGCATGGGCACATCTACGGCATGACAAACGGCCTGCTGGAGGCCGGTGCAACCCTGGGCTGGGTGTACGACACCGATCCGGAGGAGCTGAAGCGTTTTTGCGCCGCGTATCCCCAGGCCAAGGTGGCGCGTAGTTTGGATGAAATATTGGATGATCAAAGCGTACGTATGGTGGCCGCCGCCGATGTGCCTTGCGACCGTGCCCGGCTGGGCTTGACGGTGATGGACGCCGGCAAGGACTATTTTACCGACAAAACCCCTTTTACCACCCTGGAGCAGGTGGAGGCAGTGCGTGCCAAGGCGGCAAATACCGGGCAAAAATACATGGTGTATTTTAGCGAACGGCTCCATTCGGAGTCGTCGGCCTATGCCGGGCAATTGGTGGAGGCCGGTGAAATAGGCCGTGTGCTGCAGGTGATCGGCCTGGGGCCCCATCGCCTCAACGCGCCCAGCAGGCCCGCCTGGTTCTTTAACCATGCCCAATACGGGGGCATACTGTGCGACATCGGCAGCCATCAAATCGAGCAATTTTTGTACTACACCGGCGCAAAGGACGCCAAGGTGACCCATAGCCAGGTAGCCAACTACAATCACCCCGAGTACCCCGAGCTGGAGGACTTCGGCGATGCCATGCTGCTGGCTGACAACGGCGCCACCAACTACTTCCGTGTAGATTGGTTTACCCCCGGGGGCCTGGGCTGTTGGGGAGACGGGCGTTTGTTTTTGCTGGGCACAAAGGGGTATATTGAGGCGCGGAAACACATCAACCCCGGCGTGGACAACCGGGGGGATACCCTGCTTTGCGTGAATGGGGATACCGAGCGGCTGGTTAATGTAACCGGCCAGGTGGGTTTCCCCTTCTTTGGCCAGATGGTGCTGGACTGCCTGAACCGCACCGAAAAGGCCATGACCCAGGAGCATGTGCTCACGGTGGGGCGGTTGTGTATTGAGGCGCAGATGGGGGCGAGAAAAATTATTTCCCGCCCATAAACGCGTCCAACTGCTCCTTGGTGACGCCCACACCCTCCGCGGAGTCCAGCTTCTTGCCGTCCATACGGTAGGCGGGAACCGCCCACACGCCCGATTCCTCGTAGGCATGATGGTTGGCGCGGTCCAGCTCGTCCACATAGGCATCGGAACGGAGCGCGGCGCGAAGGGCATCGGCATCCAGCAGATCGGCCAGGCCCTGCGCCAACGCGTCGATATTTTCGATGTCGATGCGGTCTTTCAGGGCCAGGTTGTATACCCGCTCGTGGTATTGCCATAGGTCTATGCCGTTGTCCCGGGCAAAAAACATACCCCGGGCGCATAGGTCGGTGTGGGGGCCGTGTGTCTCGGGACGGGGGTGGGCTTCGCAAGGGCGCCAGTCCGGCTCCACATCCGGGTGTTTGGCCATCACATCCAGCAGGTGCTCGTGGCCCTGGAGGCAGTAGGGGCAGGCATAATCGAAGAAGATTTTCATTTTACGCACAGGGGTTCCTCCTTTTGTGTGGTGAGCATACGTTCTGCTCATTATATCATAAACCCAGGATGCGGGATGCCGAGGGCGGCGTCCCGCCGTTCTTGTGCCCTTGTGTAAACCTGCACAAAATAGGGTTGACAGATAGCAAAAATGCGCTATAATGCAGGTAGAAAGAAATAGACCGTTTTGATTTTGCAATCTGTGCAAACGATTTCACACGGTGTTGGAGGAGGAGAGTATTCGTCCAATTTCGGGTGACGGCCGACTGTGTATGCCAAGCGCCATGTTTGATAACATGAGCAAAAAGGGGCGATTGCCCCCAAAAAGGGAGGATCTATCCATGAGGAAAACCATTGCTATTCTGCTCGCGCTGATGCTGCTGGGCGTAGGCGCCGTAACGGCCAATGCCCAAGAACCCATCACCCTGAAATTCTGGGAATCCGCCAACGAAGGCGCCAATAGCTTCACCAGGTGGGCCGCCGAGGAGTACACCAAACTCAATCCCCACATCACCTTTGAGTTTGAAGATGTACATCACACCAACGCCACCGAGCGCATCCAGTTGGATGGCCCGGCCGGCATTGGCCCCGACTTCTTTTTGATTCCTCACGACACGCTGGGCGCCAACGTGAGCGGCGGCACCGTGCTGGCCAATCCCGACGCAGCCTATGTGCTGGATAATTTTTTGCCCGCAGCCATTACCGGCGCCTCCCTGGGTGGAGAGGTTTATGGCTTCCCGATGAGCATTGAAACCTATGCCCTGTTCTACAACAAGGACATCCTGCCCGAGGCCCCCACGACCTTTGAAGAGGTCATCGCTTTTGCGGGCGAGTTCAACAATCCTGCGGACAACCAATATGCCTTTGTTTGGGAGCCCAGCAACGCGTACTTTAGCTACATCTTCTTCAGCGGCTACGGTTCCTCCCTGTTTGGGCCCACCGGCGCCGTAAGGGAAGAGCATAGCATCAATGCCCCGGATACCCTCAAAGGCGTGGAGTTTATGCAGAGCCTGCGCTCCATCGCAGATGTGCCCGCTGCCGACTTGAGCCAAGACTTCTGCAACCAGGCATTTGGGAGCGGTAAAGCCGCCATGTACGTCACAGGCCCCTGGTTCATCGAAACGTTCAAAGAGGCGGGCCTCACGAACTTCGGTATCACCACCATCCCCGCGCTCCCCGGCCAGTCCGCGCCGCCTACCTCCTTCTCGGGC
>WQXF01000081.1 GCA_009784985.1 Clostridia bacterium
CCGTTAATTTTTCGCTTCAGAATTGATCCTTAAATAATGTTTGCACAGTATAAAAGCCCTGTCAAGCGGTGGGGCGCACCTTCGCGTTTCGGCGGTCGGCGTACCGTTTTCCGCAAACGTTGAGCGTTGTTCCATGTCTCCTCATCTACTATGACAGGAATTGCGCCGTCAAAAATATACTGTTCTTCCGGCATAGTCTTGCGGTGGGTTTTCGTCTTGTAGTTCTCGCATACGGTTTTACCAAGCACCATGCGCCCCATGTACTCCGGTCTTTTGAGAATGGCGCTGAGCGTCGTTGCCGACCATGCGTAGGGGTCGGCATATTTTGCGATGCGGACGGGCGCGCCGATCCGCCTCCAATGCTCGGAGGGGATCGGGATTTTCTCGGTACATAAAGCCCGTGCAATATCATTAACTCCTTTACCGTCAATGATGCTATGGAATATCCGGCGTACCACGACGGCGGCTTCCTCGTCTATCACCCAATCTTTTTTGTCCTCTTTTCCGGCAAGGTAGCCGTAGGGAATACTGCCTGAACAGCGCAATCCCTTTTCCATTCGCGTCTTGAAAACCGCCTTGATTTTCCGACTTGTGTCCGCAACGTACCATTCATTGATCACGTCCCGGAAGATTGACATAATATCAAAGCCATTGGCGGTATCAAGATTGTCGTTTGCCGCGATAAAACGGACGTTGTACTCGTCAAAAGTCCGCTTCAAAAGCCCGACTTCCACCACATCGCGCCCGATGCGGCTTTGGTCTTTGATGATAACCGTAGCCACATTGCCCGCCTTGATTTCTTCAAGCATTGCGTCAAGCCCCGGACGCTTAAAGGTTGTACCCCGTACCCCATCATCAGTAAAATGCTGGATGTTCTGAAAGCCATTTTTTCGAGCGTAGTCCTCCAGTATCTGTTTTTGGTGCGCGATACTGACGCTCTCGTTTTTCTGCTCGTCATCTTTTGAAAGACGCTCATACAGCGCGGTTATTTTGCCCCTGGTTGACTGCTTGTTCATAAGACACCTCCATAAAAAATAAGGATTTGAGGATACACATTTCCTCTATCCTTATTGTAGCTACCCCTTGGGGTCGATGACGGTATACCCGCCCTTGGCGTTAAGCAGCATATTCTCTTGATGCAGGTCGCCGTGGAGCAGGCAAACACGGCGATGGCGTTGCTTGAGTTCGGCGTATACAGCCATGGCTTTGTTTAGGTAGAACAGCACATCCTCCATCCCACCGTTATTGGATAATTTTTGGTGTATGCCCGCCATCCAAGACAGATAGGTGGGGTATTGCCCTTTGCCATCGTAGGGGACGGGCAGGCCCTTTACCGTATGGGCCATAAGCCGCGCCCGCTCCCGATAATCAGTTACGGCCCACAGTTGGTGGCCCGGAATCACCCGTTCCAGCAATAGAATGTCGTCAGATAAGTCATAAGCCCAAAGCTTGCAATAGCCCTTCCCATCGTAAGCCCGTAGGCAGTTGATCTCTGTGGTTACCTCTGGGCCGGGGATGCACATTTTGAGGACGCAGGGCCCATACAAGCCCGATTCACAGGAAAAGAGCAAATTGACTGTATCCGTGGGCATAAAAGACAGAGAAGACAACCGCCATGTATCTATGCATTTTGCTAGGCGGTTGTCCACTTGAGATAGAAAGGCATGGGTTTTATCGCCCATGTGTTTTTGGATTCTGCTGTGAGCGCTTTGTGGTATGTTCATCTTTTTTATCCTAATCGAATTTTTATCCTTACCGCACCGACGCCCGCTCCACAATCCGGAAAGGCACCAGCTCATGGGCAGCCTCGGCATCGGGCTGATTCAGCGCACGCAGCAGCAAGCCAAAGGCGGCCTGGCCCAGGCGCTCGGCATCGATCTCCACCGTGGTGAGGGGCGGCGTGCTGAACCGGCCCGCCTGTATGTTGTTAAAGCCGATCACAGAAACATCCTGCGGCACACGCAAGCCCAGGCTGGCCAGCTCCCTCATCACCTCTAGGGCCAGCAGGTCGTTGACGCATACCACGGCATCGGGGCGATCCGGCCCGGCAAAGGCCGCCCGCAGGCGGGACGGCTCCACCCGCGTATCCCCGTAGGGCACCTCCAGCAAAAAAGCCGATGGCCAAGGCGAAAAACCCGCCGCCTTTTGCGCC
This sequence comes from Clostridia bacterium, assembly GCA_009784985.1. GTDB lineage: Bacteria > Bacillota > Clostridia > Christensenellales > Aristaeellaceae > WQXF01. The sequence goes on from WQXF01000081.1 coordinate 2,153, forward strand.
AGCCGGTAACCTGTGCAACGGTCTACCGTCATGCGGTAGTGGGGGTCCAGGCCGGCAAAGGCCACCCGCTTGCACCCGCGGGACAGCAAATAGTCGGTCACCACCTGGCCCGCGGCCACATTGTCGTTGTCTACCCAGTGGATTTGTCCATCCCGCACCGGATGGCCCAGCACCACAAAAGGAAAGCGATGAAACAGCAGACTTTCCACGGTTTCATCTTCCACCTTGCTGGTGAGCAGGATCACGCCGCCCACGATGCCGCCGTGCATCAGCTCGGCCACGCCATCGTCTTCGTTGTCGCCACCACCTGTTGACAGCAGCACATGATACCCCTCCCGTGCCGCACCCACGGATATGCCGCGCAGCACATCGTAAAAAAACGGGTCAGACAGGGAGGTTTGTGCCGCCGAGGGCAGCGCCACCGCCACGATGGTATGTTTGCGGCTCACCAACGAGCGGGCCAGCTGATTGGGCCGGTAGTGCATGCGGCGCATGATGTCCCGCACCCGCTCGGTGGTATCGGCGCTGATGCGCGAACTGCCCGACAGCACCCGGCTCACCGTGGAAGGGGATACCCCGGCCATTTGGGCGATCTCTTTGATGGTGACCCGCATGCCTTTGCCTCCCTCTGCATTTTGTATCGTCATTTTTGCACAAAATCCGCGGGCTGTCAAATCCGGGCAAGTAACGGGACGCCGAGGGCGGCGTCCCCTACAAAGGGAACGATCACGTCCAAGGGCGTACATGCCCGCGTAACCCTGTAGGGGACGCCGCCCTCGGCGTCCCGCCGCTTGCTGTGAACGGCTTCCTGTGAACCAACGTTCTGTTTGACATGCCATCGCACAAAATGTAGAATATTGGCGGCAGGCTAAATACACCCACCATAAAAAAGGAGGCAGGAATTCTTGAACAAGTTTTGGGACAATTCGCTTAGGGACCCTAACGCGGGGCTTGGGAAAACCGTGGCCATGGGGCTGCAGCACACCGTTACCATGTTTGCCGCCACCATTTTGGTGCCGATCTTAACCGGATTCGACATCGCCGTTGCATTGCTGATGGCGGGCGCCGGAACGCTGTTATTCCATCTGGTGACCAAAGGCGGCGTGCCGATTTTCCTCGGCTCCTCCTTTGCCTTTATTGCCCCAACCCTGGCGGCCACAGCCGCATACGGAAAAGAGTATGCCATGGGCGGCATCGTGATTGCGGGCCTGCTCTATATTGTGCTGGGCACATTGGTAAAGTTTCTGGGCGCAAAAAGAATCCTTAGCTTTTTTCCACCCATTGTGATTGGGCCGGTGATCATGGTGATCGGCCTGGGTTTGGCGCCCATAGCTATCGACATGGCCAACACGGATTGGGCTTTGGCAGGCCTGGGCCTGATTACGGTGGTGGGTGTTGCCATCTTTTGCAAGGGTTTCGTAAAATCGCTGCCCGTATTGCTGGGCCTGGGCGTAAGCTACGGCATTGCCGCCCTCATCACGGCTTTTGGCTGGGCAACCCTGATCGACTTTGCCCCTATCAGGGAGGCTGCCTGGTTTGGCTGGCCCCAATTCACCATCGCTAAATTCGATATCGGCGCGATTGTGTTGATCGCCCCCGTGGCCATCGTTACGTTTGTGGAGCATGTGGGGGATGTGATCGCGGTAGGCACGATTTGCGACCGGGATTTCGTCAAAAGCCCGGGATTGTTCCGTACGCTGCTGGGCGATGGTTTGGCATCCAGCCTGTCTGCCATGTTTGGCGGGCCCGCCAACACCACCTATTCCGAGAACACCGGCGTACTGGCCCTCACCAAGGCCGTAAACCCCGTGATCATGCGCATTGCCGCCGTATTTGCGATTTTGCTGGGTTGTGTGCCCAAGCTCAGCGCCTTCATCAGCACGATCCCTAGCCCCATCATCGGCGGAATCTCCGTGATTCTGTTTGGCATGATCGCCTCCGTTGGCTTGCGGACGGTGGTGGAAGCAAAGGTCGATTTTCAGCTGGACCGCAACATGATCATCGCGGCCGTGATATTGGTGATGGGCATCGGCGGCGCTATGCTCTCCATTGCCATCGGTTCCATGGCGATCAGCCTCCAAGGCATGGCCATGGCCGCCGTTGTTGGCATTATTCTCAACAAGGTGCTACCCGGCGCGGACGCGTAAATATACTGCACATATCAAGCAGAAGGAGGCGTTTCCATGCACATTGGCGCGCAGCTCTACACCGTGCGGGATTTTACCCAAACCCCAAAGGATCTGGCGGCCACCCTCAAAAAAGTGGCGGATATTGGCTACAAGTACGTACACTGCTCCAAGCTTGGCCCCATCGATCCCCATGAACTGCGTGGCCTGCTGGATGCCAACGGCCTCACCTGCACAGTGACCCACACCGATCCGGAGCGGTTGTTACGGGATGTAGACGGGGTAATCGCCGAGCACAAGGCGATTGGCTGCCAAGACGTGGGCATGGGCATGATGCCCGAACGCTACCGTGGTTCCCTGGAGGGCCTGCGCAGGCTAATCGCCGATTATCAACCGGCAGTGGGGCGGATGCTGGACGCGGGCCTTCGCTTCCATTATCATAATCACGATATCGAGTATCAGCGTGTGGCAGGCCGCACACTGTTGGATATCATGATGGAAGAGTGGCCCGGGGCCCATTTGCTGGCGTGTACGTATTGGGTGCAGATGGGTGGCGGCGATCCCATTGCGTGGATACAAAAGTACGGCGCCCGCATCCGCCAGGTGCATATCAAGGACATGGTGTATACGCCCCAGGCCAACAACTTCGGGCAGCACCTGGTGATGACGCCCATATTAGAAGGGAACATGAACTATCGGGGCATATTGGCCGCCTGTGCCGAGCAGGGCGTGGAATTTGCCCATGTGGAGCAAGACGATTGTTACGACGCGGATCCCTTTGATTGTTTGCGGAAGAGCTTTGAGAACCTGCGGGGGTTGGGGTATTGTTAAATGGATAAAGATAAGTCCATCAAACTGTTTGAGGAAAAAACAATCCGTACCCATTGGGATGCGGAACAAGAACAATGGTTTTTTTCCATTGCTGATGTGTGCGCTATTTTGGCAGATAGCGTGGATGGGCGGAAATACTGGAGCGTGCTCAAAACCCGGCTCAAAAAGGAAGGCAGTGAGTTGGCTACAAATTGTAGTCAACTGAAAATGCAGTCAGCCGACGGGAAATTTTACAAAACCGATGTTGCCAACACCGAGCAGCTTCTGCGCTTGATTCAATCTATCCCTTCAAAGAAAGCAGAACCGTTCAAATTGTGGCTGGCGCGCGTTGGTAGCGAACGCATTGACGAAACCGCCGACCCAGAGATTGCCATTGACCGCGCTTTAGAAACTTACTTGAAGAAGGGGTATTCTCGCAACTGGGTGAACCAACGCATAAAAACCATCGAGGTACGCAAGGAGCTTACTGAGGAGTGGGAGAGTCGCGGCGTAACGGATAAGTGGAATTTTGCGATTTTGACCGATGAGATTACCCGTGCTTGGTCTGGAAAAACCACAAGGCAGTATAAGGAATTTAAGGGGCTAAAGAAGGAAAACCTGCGCGATAACATGACCAATGTGGAATTGGTGCTGAACATGCTGGCAGAGGTGGCTACCACCGATATCTCCCGTCAAACGGAACCGGAAACGATGGGTGAGCATAAGCGGGTTGCACGGCGGGGCAGGTCTGTCGCAAAGGCTGCGCGGGTGCAGTATGAGCAGGAAACAGGAAAAAAGGCGGTATCACCGGTAAATGCGAAAAATCTAAAAGGTATCGATACTTGACAACCGCCAAAACCGGCAGTATAATAAGCGGGCTGTTACATTCCTCAGTAGCTCAATGGCAGAGCATTCGGCTGTTAACCGAAGGGTTGCTGGTTCGAGTCCAGCCTGGGGAGCCAGTCCGTGCTTGCAACCATCACCAACGGATGCAAGCATTTTACGTGCCGGTGTGGCGGAATGGCAGACGCGGCAGATTCAAAATCTGTTTTGGTTTCCAAGTGGGGGTTCAAGTCCCTTCACCGGCACTTTTTTAAGTGAAAGAGTTCATGTGTGATTCCTTTGCAGGGATTTGCATGAACTCTTTGGCTTTTCCTTGACCATCCTATAAGAAAGTGTTACCATATTGCCAAAATGTGCGCATCGGATGGTGTTTGATGTGAGGAAATGGCGTTTTGTGTTGTTTGCATTTTGCATAATGGCATTGCTATGTGTGAACCTGTGGGGATTTGCCCAAGGCAGGCCCAAAAGGCCGGATTCCGATACCATCCGCACCTATCGGGATATTCCAGGTGTTACCGACCAGGAGATGGCCGCCATTGAAGCCCTTAAAACAACCCGCAGTGAGCTGATCTATGGTCAGATGTTAGAAACCGAAGCTTTTATTCTGCCGGACGGCACATATGCGGGGTTTGCCACAAAGGTTTGTGGCTTATTGACCGAACTGTTTGAGATAGAATTTCGGCTGGAGCTGTATGATTGGGCAAACCTAATCAACGGCCTGGACAACAAACAAATTGATTTCACCGGTGATCTGACCCCAACCCCGGAACGTTTGTTGCGCTATTATATGACCTACCCCATCGCCGAGCGCTCTCAGCGGATTTTTATGTTGGCGGAGCAGGATAGGTTTCGGGACGAAAGAGATATAGTGGGCGAGCGGGTTGGTTTTTTGGCGGGCACGGTGGATTTGGATGTCCTGCGGCAGTATTATCCGGAGCTTATCTTTGACGCCATCGAGGCGGACAGTATTGAGGCGGCCGCCGGTATGTTGCAAGCCGGCGAGGTGGACGTATTTGTGTTTGAGGGCGTAATTGACCCCTTGCTTGAAGCGTATGGGTTCATTCAATCCCAAAGCTTTTTTCCATTGGCCTATGTTCCGGTGTCCCTTACAACGGCAAACCCTGAAATAGACGTTATTATCTCTGTGGTAAACAAGTATATTGCCGCTGGGGGGATCGATACATTCCATGCTTTTTACGAAGAGGGAGATGGTGAATATGCACGTTATAAGCTCAATTACTTACTTACCGAAGAAGAAAAAGCATACATTCACAATCTAATAACCCATAATAATACCGTAAAAGTTGCCTTCGAGTATGATAATTATCCCACCAGCTTTTACAACAAAGCCGCCAAGGAATTTCAAGGCATCGCCGTGGAGGTATTGCATAAAATAGGCGATCTTACCGGCATTCCTCTTGAGGCCGCTCCCACCGAAAGCGCCCCCTGGGCAGAAGTCTATGGGATGTTAAAAGCCGGCGAAGTATCCATCGTTACGCAGTTGATTCAAACAGAAGAGCGCATGGGCAACTATCTTTGGCCGGATATGCCCTATGCCTCCGCATATTACGCGCTTATTTCGAAGGAAGAGTTTCCCGATCTGGCAATGTATCAAGTAATCAGAACAACAGTAGGGGTTGTGTCCCAAACCGCATTTGAACAAAAGTACCGGGAGTGGTTTCCCGAAAACGATAATCTGATCAGTTATCCTACCCAGGGCGGGGCCTTGCAAGCATTGGAGGCCGGTGAGATTGATTTGTTTATGGGATCGGAATACCTATTGCTTGCCCAGCAAAATTACCGCGAGAAGCCCGGATACAAAACCAACATCCGTTTTGGCACGCCCACAGAATCCTATTTTGGACTCAATGTGCAAGAGGAACTGTTGTGCTCCATCATCAACAAAGCCCAGGCCTTTGTTGAAACGGAGCAGATAGCGGATAGTTGGGGCAGCCGCGGCTTTGACTACACGCGGCAGATGGCCCAGCAAAGAGCGCTTTATTCCATGCTGATTGCCATATGCGCCATTGTAATATTGATACCCACTGTGTTTTTGCTGTTTAAATTGAGGGGGCTTTATCGCAACCAGGATCAAATCGTAAAGGAGCGCACGCGGGAGCTGGAGCGCCAAACCCACGCCGCACAGGGGGCTTCCAGGGCAAAAGGGGTTTTCCTCGCCAGCATGAGTCACGAGATTCGGACACCCCTCCACGCCATCATCGGCATGGCCAGCATTGCCGAGCGTTCGCTGGCCGATCCGTTAAAGGCCCGCCGTTCCCTGGAACAAATCCTGGTTTCTTCCCATCACCTGCTGGGCATCCTAAACGATGTGCTGGACATGTCCAAAATCGAGTCGGGCAAGCTGGAGCTGAGTTATGGCTCCTTTAGCCTTCTGAAAGAAGCAAGAGCCATCGACGGTATTTTTGAAACCCGCTGTTCGGACAAAAAAATCCGGTACAGATCCAATGTCGATGGGCAAAAAGACTTGCTGCTCATTGGCGACAAAATGAGGCTCAATCAAGTTTTGGTCAATCTTTTGGGCAACGCCGTAAAGTTTACCCCCGAGGATGGGGAGATCACCATGACGGCCCGGGTACTAGAAGAAGATGCAGATGGGGTTGCCATTCATTTTGCCGTGGCCGATACGGGCATCGGCATGACGGTTGAGCAAATGGCCAAACTCTTTGTGCCCTTTGAGCAAACGGACAGCCAAGTGGCCACCAAGTTTGGGGGAACCGGACTGGGGCTTTCCATTAGCCAAAACCTAATCGGCATGATGGGCAGCGTGATCCAGGTGGAAAGCGCGCCTGGCAAGGGGAGCACATTCTATTTTGATCTTAGGTTTGAAAAAAGCAAAAAAATAGTCCCGGCGGAGACAACCATCCAAGCCGTGGACTTAACGGGTAAGCGAATCCTTCTGGTAGAGGATATTGACATCAACCGGGAAATTTTCTGTGAACTTTTTGCCGAAACAGGCATCACGATTGATGAGGCGGAAAACGGTAAGATCGCGGTAGATCAGTTCGGCGCTTCCCCAGCCGGAACCTACGATCTGATCTTTATGGATATCCGGATGCCCGTGATGGGCGGTTATGAGGCGGCAGCTAAAATACGCGCTTTGGATCATCCGGACGCAAAAAACATTCCCATTTTTGCCATCACCGCCAACGCTTTTAAAGAAGATATCGAGGCCGCCCTGGCTGCGGGAATGAACGGGCATATATCAAAACCCATTGACGTGGGCCATGTGATGGATGTTTTTGCACAGCATATTGTACATCATGGGGCGGGTCAGGAAATTTGATGAACCACTTTGATGGTAAGGGAAGTTTGCCCGTCGCTTAGAACCCTTGTAACGATATGCTCATTCTTTTTGATACGAATGGCCATGTTGTCGCCGCTGATCAAAAAGGGCAATGAAAGGGCAAAGGAATAGCTTACATTGCTTAGGCGCAGTTTGGCGTTGCCTGCCGTCATGTTTACAAGTTCGCACAGCATATCAAAAATATCGTCTTTTGTTACCTCATCTTCCGGAATGCCGATCATTAAGGAACACAAAACCCGCATGGCGGCTTCTTTTGCCGTGATCAGAAGCATGCCGCTGTTATTGCCGCTCAGATTCATGATGCCGATCATCTCGTCGAAGCCGTCATGATACGGCAATACAGAATTCTTTAGGGAAACGCCGGAAACCTTGGATATAACTTCTGCCAGCGCATCTGCAAATACAAAACCAAGGTCGTCCAAAATATTCACTCAGAACCGCTCCCTTCTCCGATACATTCTATGATTTTGGTCTCCAATTCTTCAACGGTAAAGGGTTTTGTTAGATAATTATCAGCCCCCGCACGAACCGCAGCGACGATGCTGTTTCGTTGCCCCTCCGTTGTGACCATCATCACGGGGATATCTTTATACTTTTCGTTGCTTTTGATATGGACAAGCACATCATAACCGCTCATTTCCGGCATATTCCAATCCAATAGAACCAGATCAATTTCTTGGTAGTGCGCCGACAATATCTTCAGCGCTTCCACGCCATCCTGCGCTTCCATCGTTTCTAATTGGAGCACGTCGGCGGCGGCCCGGATCACTTTTCTGATCACAGAGGAATCGTCAACCACAAGCAATTTCATCTTCACTTCTCCTTTTTGAATAGTAGGTTAAATTCTCATAATGATTGGTTTCGAAATGATCCGAAAGCAAATCATACAAAGCGTAATTGCCGGTAAATAGCGTGCCCCCCGCTACCAGGGTTTTTTCCATTTTGCCGATGATTTCTTTTTTGAGGGTGTCGGGAAAATAGATCAATACGTATCTGCAAAAAATGATATCGAACACACCAAGCGTGTGATAGCTGTTTTGCAGGTTAAGGTGTGCAAATTGAACCGCCTCGCGTATTCTGGGGTCGATATCCCACGACGCGTTGTTTTTAGCAAAATACCTCGCCTTGTAATCATCACTTAAGCCACGCATGATGCTGATCCTGTCGTACCGCCCTTTTTTGGCTATGCCCAAAACACGGTTCGAAATATCCGTGGCCACAAAATCAAAATCCGACAGTTCAACCCCCTTTACTCGATTTTTGCGCAAATAGTGATCCACACACATCACCGTGGAATACATTTCTTGCCCCGTTGAAACAGCGGCGCTCCAGATCCTGATCCGGTTTTTCTTTCCGGATAAAAGCTGACTCACGAGGTTGGGGAGTAATACCTCCTCTAAAACCCGCCAGGGCATACCGTCGCGAAACCATAGGGTTTCATTTGTTGTGATGGCATCTATAATCTTTTGAGGCAACGAGGGGTCAACCCGGGAGAGGATATGGTCGTAAAACGCACCAAAGGAATCAACTCCAGCATGGAGCATCAGGGTGGAGAGCCTGGTTTCAAACAAGTACGCCTTTTCGGGCGGGATGGTAATACCGCAGTTTTGTAAAACGTAGTTGCTCAAAAGCGAAAACTCGTTTTCAGTGATCGAACCCTGCAACGCTTGATAATCCACTTTACTCAACCCTTTTTATGGCATAAACCCTCGATTTCCATGGGCATTTGCTCCAAGTCCAACACCTTGTCGGCAAAACCGCTTTCCGCCACCACTCGTGGCATGCCGTACACAACGCATGTTTTTTCGCTTTGGGCCAAACACACGCAATCCTGTTTTTGCTTGAGTGCGGCAACCCCCTTTTCGCCATCGCTCCCCATGCCGGTTAAAATCACAACCAGTATGCCCGCGCCCCTAAAAGACTGGGCCACGGATTCAAAAAGCACGTCGGCTGCCGGGCGGATGCCGTTCAGGGGTGGTGAGGTATCAAAGTGGATCTTGCTTTTTGCGTCCAGCTTCATATGCAACCCGCCGGGCGCTATATACACCGTGCCTGCCATGGCGATCTCGTTGCTTTCGGCAACCTTTACGCTCAATTCGGATTTGTGGTTTAAGTTTTCCGCCAGGGTGCCGGTAAAATGGGACGGCATGTGCTGCACAACCAAAATGGGTATCGGGAAATCTTTGCTTAATTGGGAAAAAATAACTTCAAGGGCCGAAGGTCCGCCCGTGGATGCCGCTACAAGCACAAGTTCCGGCCGGAATTTGGCGGGTTTTGCGGCTTTTTTTCTTTTCACCTCCCTGTCAACCGGGGTCTTGTCCATTTTTTCACGCCCACTGGACAAGGTTCGCAAAATGGACGCCATTTTTCCTTTGATTGTGGTGATGTTCTCTTCGTAACTGCTGTAGATGGGTTTGGTCATACAATCAGCTGCGCCTTTGTTCAGCGCTTCGGCCAGCAGCTTATGATTGGCAGGTGAGGGCCGGGCGGTAACCAAAACAAATGCTTTGGGGATGATTTTTGAAATTTTCCCCAACAACCGCGCTACCTGAGGCTCGGATATTTCCATATCGATAATGATGATATCAAAATCGGCACGTGAAATATGCCCAAGGGCCTCATCCCCGCTGGCGGCAAAGGCAAGAAAAGCATCTCCATCCACCTCCGCCACGGCTTTTGCATACATTTTTTTGTATACAGCGGAGCTGTCAACCACCAGGATTTGCAGCCCATTCATTGTTAGGTGTTCTTGAACTTTGATATGAATTCCTCCAAATCGCTTGCAACCTTGAGCAATTCTTCGCTTGATATTTTGGCCGAGTCCGCGCTCCCTTGGATCGTGCCGGCCTCCTCGTTGATAAGCTGGATGTTTTTAGATATATCAATGAGTCCGGTCACCATCTCTTTTGTAGCGCGATTGATTTCGCTGATGTTGTTGGAAGCGCGCTCCGAGTTCATGGCGATTTCGTTTGTGCCGATCACAAGTTCCGCTGTGGATTTTGCGATCTCGTTGACGCCCTGGGAGGAGTCAATCACTGTTTTTGTGACCGAAAGGGCATTTTCCGAGATTCTATTGATTTCCGTGGAGATCTCATTCATTCTGCGGGCGGCGGCGGCGGATTCCTCGGCGATCTGGTCGCTGCGTTTGCCTTGCTGGGTGATTTCTTGGGCAAAGGAGTTCATAAACTCGGTCATTCCATTGATGATCGCCGTGATCTCCAGCACCGCGCCCACTGCCTCGGGCATGTTTTTTTGCATGTTTTCGATTTGATCGGCGATTTCGTCCGTGGCGTCGGCGGTTTGTTTGGCAAGCTCTTTGACTTCGTTGGCAACCACCATAAAGCCTTTCCCCGCATCGCCCGCGCCTGCCGCCTCGATGGCCGCGTTAAGGGCCAGCATGTTGGTTTGATCGGCAATGTCGCTGATGACGCTTACGATTTTGCCGATTTGTTTGCTAGCGGCCTCCAGCCGTTGAATGATGCTGTTGGTGTTTCTTGCTTTGTCATCGGCGTCGGCCATTTTATTTCTGGCTGCCACGCTGTGTTC